>CAZEGO010000171.1:0-3610 GCA_964511955.1 uncultured Planctomycetia bacterium
ATTTGAAGTAAGTCGTTGACGATTGTTTTCGCGATTACGCTACCGAGCTCGCCGGATATGGATTGGACGGTCTTGAAGTATACACACATTGGGAAGATAAGAAAAAAGACGATTATTATCTAAGGACTGCGGAAAAATTAAATCTTGTCGTTAGTTACGGGACAGATTGTCATTTTAGAGGTAAAGAAAATCTCGCTTTAGGGATGAACGGAAATTTTTATATGCCGTATCAGAAATTATCCGAGTTTTTGGCCAAAGCGGAGCAGGTGCGGGGCTTTGAAGGCATTCAGAAAAAAACTACATCTTCAGAAATCCTCCACCGGGGTAATATCTGATAAGTAACGCTTGGCTGTTCTGCTGTCGGGATTCTTGGGGAAATTGGCGGAGACAAAATTAATTTTTAAAATCATCATAAGGTTACTCCCAGCATAATTTCCTGACTTTCCATTTATTGTTTTCCATTTTTTTTATTTATAATACAACAAAAAAAAGATATTAATTTTCATAAAAGACCAACCATGTCAAGAATAGGCAGAGTTGTAGTTCCGGGATTTTCTCATCATGTAATTCAAAGGTGAAATCGACGACAGAAAGTATTTTTTCTTCGGAAAATTATACCGAATAGTTAAAATTTTTAAATACTTATTCTCTGTCATTCCAGATAGATAGCCTGACATATTGTTTAATGCCTAACCACGTACATCCTATCTCAATCCCCAGGCAAAATGGAAATCCGGCCAAAGCTATAGGAGAAACATGTCGTAATTATATCTGCTATATTAATTTTAGAGAAAAATAGCATGGATATTTATGGCAAGGAAGATTTTCTTCGTATGAACTTGACGAAAGATATTTGCTGAGCGCAACGCACTATGCGCCCCTCAATCCTCTAAGAGCAGGATTATGTAAAATTTTATGGGATTATAAACGGTTAAGCGCTAAGCATCATGTTAGGATAATAACGGTCATTCTAATAAAAGATTATCTTTTTAGAGAATTGATCAAGAATTGGAAACAATTCCTTCATATAGATGAGTACAAAAATACCACTAAACTATTACGTTTACATGAAGGCACAGGAAGACCCTTGAGAGATAGTCAGCTTATAAAAAAGCTCAGCTCTTTGTTAAGGATAGATCTTGAAAGGAAAAAATCCGGCAGCAAAAAGAAAATAAAATAAGTATTGTATCACGCGATTTAAACCGATCTCCTCCGAAGATAGGTTCTCTCTTCTTTAGGATATCTCTAAATATATTGTAATAAAAAAGTATCCTGTGATTTTGTTGAATGCGGCGTATTCAAATCTCCACATCTTTTTATTCATCATATTATAAATCTTGACACCCACAACCTCTTTACATACAATGAGATAAGAATCCGGCGAGCGGTTTCCCATTGTCTCTGTCACACCACTTTTATAAAATTCAATTTATGAGAAATTTAACTGGAACGCAAGCGTTATTAAGCGATAAACAAAAGAGCGCGCCTATCTATTCGGTTATAGTCCCGATATACAATGAGCAGGATTGTATCATAACTTTATATAATGATCTTTACCGTGAAATGAGTTCTATAAGCGCCTCGTTTGAAATAATATTCATCGATGACGGTTCTGTCGATTATTCGCGTCAAATATTAAAAGGAATATCCCGCGTAGCCAAAAATCTTATTATTGTATGTATCAAGAAACATAGTGGAAAATCCAAAGCTATGCAGACCGGGTTTTCATTTTCGAGAGGGAAAATTATAATTACGACGGACGCTGATCTCCAGTTTGACCCGCGGGATATCAGATTACTTTTGGATAAGAAGAAAGAAGGTTTTGATGTTATTTGCGGGTGGAGGCATAAAAGGTCAGATCCCTGGATAAAAAGCAAAGCTTCGGTTATAGCCAACTATTTAAGGCGGCTAACGTTTCATGAAAAGATACATGATGTAGGTTGTCCCCTGAGAGTCTATAGCAGAGATTCGTTTGCCAGCTTAAATCTTTATGGGGAAAGGCACCGTTTCATAACGGCTATTCTAAATAAAAAAGGATTTAAAATAGGTGAAATAAAAATCAGACATTATTGCCGAAATACCGGAAAAAGCAAATATGGTATAATCAGCAGACTATTTAAGAGCATTCCGGATTTTTTCAATATTCTCATATACGGATGATTTTTATAAAAAAACCATACTATTTAAAAAAAAATATCATCCCGCTTTTTATCTGTTTGATCGGGCTTGCCTTAAGATTGTATAAACTGGGAGGCCGGAGTCTATGGCTCGATGAATTCTGGTCTATGCACAGAGTTAATCGCCCCTTTGTCGGGACATTAGGTGAACTTTCGGAATTTCCTTTTCCGCCGCTGTATTATTTTATGATGAATATTTGGGTAAAGGTATTCGGAATTAGCGCGGCAGCGCTACGTTTTCCCTCTGTGATATTCTCTACCTTGACTATATTTTTAATTTTTAAATTAGCCAGGGAGCTATACGATGAGAAGGTGGGGTTTTTATCGGCCGGGTTATTGTCTGTATCTCCTTACGCTATTCATTATGCCCAGGAAGCCAAGATGTATTCCATGCTATGGTTTTTTGGGCTCCTGTCTTTTTTGTTTTTTTATAGGTACATTAAAGACTATAACAGAAAAGATTTGTTCGGCTATATTATTTCCAGTGTGATTTGTATATATACGATGTACGTCGGTTTTATTTTCATCATTATTCAAAATTTGTATTTATTATTTTTGAAAAATGACAGGCGTGTTAAGTCTTGGCTATTGGGACAGTTGGTTATTTTTTTATTATATATCCCCTGGCTATCTCATTGTTTACACCATTATGCTCAAGGTAAAAAGTATTTAACATGGATTCCAAAGAGAGGCTTTTTAGAAAGTTTTCTATATTTCATAAATATATTGAGAATCACCGCCGGTACTACTATCGGAAAAGCGACTTTATTAGATTTATTGATTTACTGTTTTTTAGGAGCCTTGGTTTTTATCTCTTTTAAGCGAAATAAGATTATTTTTGATTTTAATAGCGAGAATAATTTTCTTATAGCTTGGGTTGTTTTACCGATGTTTATCTTTTTTACAATAGGGAGAATCGCCTTTCCGATGTTAACACAGAGATACGTGGGATTTATACATATTCCGTTAATAATTTTGTTCAGCAGAGGTTTTTATAAGAACAACTTTAAAGCTGTTCTTAAATTTGTTTTGATGTTCGTTCTGTTTTTTACAATATTCTCATCCCATCTTTATCCATATTATAAATATGGGGAAGGGGTGAATGGCTGCCATAACTGGAATGGTACATTCCGTCGTATTCATAAAATTGCCGATAAGGACGCATTGATACTTAGCATTGACGTAAAAGATTTTATTATAAGATATTACGATACAACCCATGAAATTATAGAGTTTAAAGAAGGCTTAGACAAAGATTTGTATAATAAATTTAACTCGATTTTTATAGTATACGATGAAACCTTTTGTAGCAGAGAAAAGGCATTGTCTATAGCCAAAGAGTTATTCAGATATGATATAAGAGAAGATTTTTTTGGCTCTCCCAGCGGATTTCTGTACTTGAGAAAAAGAATATAGGCATGTTCTCCGCTTTT
>CAZEGO010000172.1:0-1366 GCA_964511955.1 uncultured Planctomycetia bacterium
CGCTTTTGACGGCCACCGGCCAAGCTCGGTCATAGTAACATAGCCGAAAAGCGACAGCAGCACCGGAAAACTTACCGTGGCCGAAAGAAGTAATAAAAGTTTTAACAAATCGTCCATTATTTATCTTCCGAACAATTGAAACACCACCAGTATCGCTATAAGGGAAACCGCTTCCGCGAATACTATCATTATGATCATCCCCAGAAAAATTTTAGGAGAAGCGGAAGGATTTCTGCCCAGAGCCTTAATGGTAGCGAACCCCAGCGTGGCTATAACAGCCGCAGGTCCCAGTATGGCGGCGAACATCACTAATAAAATTATAACAGTAGCCATAAAATCTTAATCCTGTTTTTGTTCTCCTGTTTTCTTTTCTTTTTCCACCAATATAATGCAGTCATTGTTATAAAACTGCGCCAGCCCCTTGGAGATATTAAAAACTTTATCCCTGTTCACCACTATGGGGCCTTCATCCAATATGCTTATTGCCGGGGAATGGTAAGGCAATAACTCAAATTCTCCCTTATCGCCTTTTAACGCCACGCGTTCCGCATCTCCTTCGTAAAGTATTTTTTCCGGATTCAAGATAGTAAGACTGAATTTCATTTATTTTTTCGCCTGTTTTTCCGTTTTTTTATCCGTTTCGGATTGACTCGCCTCTTTCTTCTCTTCTTTTTTACTCTCGCTTCCGTTTTTAACATTTTTTCCTTCTTTTTGTTCTTCCTTTTTCATTTCTTCTTTTTTTTCTTTATAACTGGGTAAAGTCCTTATAAACGCCGTTATGGTTTCTCTCATTCCTTTTTCTATTTCAGGCTCCAGCTTCTTCTTGTCCTCTATTTCCTTTATCAGTTTAGAATTATACTGTTTTACATATGAAAAAATCTCCAATTTATATCTTTCTATATCTTCCTCGGATAAATCTAAGAGCATTTCGTTCTTATAAGCAAAGAACAAAAACGCCTGCTCTACCAGGCTCAGGGGAGAGTTGTTGCCCTGCGTGATGAAAGACACCAGCACCTTTCCTTTCTTAAGACTCCTTTTTACCTCCTCGGATATATCCGTCTGAAGCTTGGTCATTTCCAGAAGTTCTTTATATTGTATATAATCCAGCCGCACCCCCCCGCTCAGTTTTTTTATTAAAGGCCACTGGGCTTTACTGCCGACACGCGAAACAGAAAGACCGATATGCACCGCGGGCTTAAATCCCTCGCTGAACAGCGCGGCGCTGGTAAATATCTGACCGTCAGTCATTGAGACGAGATTCGTGGGTACGTAAGCGGTAAGATCGCTTTCAAGAGTCTCGATTATGGGTAAAAACGTCATAGACCCCCCGCCCAATTCCTTGCTCAGTTTAGCGGCCCTTTCTATC
>CAZEGO010000172.1:1376-3591 GCA_964511955.1 uncultured Planctomycetia bacterium
AGATAAAAAATATCCCCGGGATAAGCGCCTCTCCCAGGAGCACGTCCCAGTAAAAGCGATATCTGCCTGTATGCCCAGGCATGCTTGGTAAAATCATCAAACACTACAAGCACGTCTTTTTTATCGTACATAAAGTAATCGCCCAGCGAACACGCGACGTAGGGCGCGAGATATTGCTGCCCCGAAGAGGTGGACGCCGTAGCGGAAACTACGATCGTATGGTCAAAAGCCTTCTTTTCCTTGAATAATTCGACTACTTTGCCCAATGCGGTTTTGGCTTTTCCTATACAACAATAAATGCATATAACATCTTTGCCTTTTTGGTTAATAATAGCGTCAGTACATATTGTGGTTTTACCCGTCATTTTATCTCCGAGTATAAGCTCTCTCTGCCCTTTTCCCACGGGTATGACCGCGTCGATCAGTTTAACGCCGCTCTGCATGGGCTCGTTAATAGGCTGACGCTCCAACACTGAGGGTACTTTAGGGAAAATCGGCCTGTAAGCGTCCGGTTTTATAGGTCCCTCTCCGTCCAATGGCTCACCCAAAACATTCACCACTCTGCCTATGAAATTCTCGCCCACAGGAGCGTTGAATGGTTCAAGCGAAGCAGTGGCCATATCGCGGGGATTTATCTTTTCTGTCTCTTTGAGTATAAGGACCTGGACTTCTTTTTCATTAAACCCTATTACGGTACCTATGGTCTCGTAGCCGAACTTAACGAGCTGTCCGTAAATGCATTTATTCAGTCCGTCGATCGTGACAATACAGTCTTTCACTGCCTTCACGTAACCTATTTCTTTATATTGTAAAGTCATTTAAAACCTTTCTCACTTCTTACCTGCGGCGGATTGCTGTACAAGCCAGATAGCGTAAAACAACGCCGAAAATACGCCCAGAAATCCCACTATGGACAGTATAATCTTCCACGTAGTCACCACATCCGGTTTCCAACCTTTGAATATAGATTCCGCCACCAGGGTCAGCCCCTTCAATCCTCTTATAGCCTTTACTCCTCCGCCCCGCTGCTTGACTGTTTTCCCCCTGGCTTTTCCCAACGCAGTACCCAATCCTTCCCCCACACCTCCGCCTTTTCCCTCGGCTTTTCCTCCCCCGAAACTTATATCCTTTTCGTGGATTTTTTTGCTCTGTCCGGATTCGCCGCCTTTTCTTAATTCGAGCTGAAGAAGAAATGATTTGAGCCTGCTTATACGCTCTCTCACGATATCGAGCTTGCTTTTATTATCCCGATAAACCCCTATGCGGCCGGGAAGGGGTATCTCCTCCGCCTGGCTTTTCTTGATATCGGTTATTATGTTTTTTATATCTTCCCGTATAAACTCGGCCGATTTTTCATACTCGGTGTTCATGAGCTGGGACATCATTTTTTCCGTCTCGGAATCCAGGGAATTCAACTCGTTCTTTTTTATTTTCCAGACATCCTCAACCTTAACTTTGAATTCCTTGACCTCGTTCGGGCCGAGCTCTACTTCTTTTTCCAGAAAGACCTGACCCCTGGCCGAATCATAATTTATCTCAAAATCGCCGGGGTCGGCCACGTCTTTTATGCTTACCTCTTTCGGAAGATAATATTTGACCGGGGATTTCACTGTTTCATTGGATAAGGGGTTTTTGGATTCTACTTTAATGGTAAGGATTTTGCCTCTATCCTCGGTCTCGGCGTCGCCTATAAGACTGTCCAGAGTATATACATCGTTCTTGGCTGTTTTATAGCTCTTCTGATTTACGTAGAACTCCTTAACGCGTTCACTTATGGATTTATCCTGAGTCTGGTTTTCCTCTATTTTGTCAAGCCTCTCCACTATCTTTTCCTTCAGCCTCACGGCTATGGAATGAGTGGGCGTCCCCTCCAGAATCTTAACTCTCTCTTCGGCATGGGCTTTTAATAACTCAATATCGGACCCCGGTATATGCCAAACGTCCTCGACCTCGACTTCCAGAGTCTTGCTTTCCTTCGGGCCAAGGTCTATGCTGCCGTCCAGGTAATACTTTCTTTCTTTTATGTCATATAGTATCTTTAATCCTCCCGCATCTATGACATCCGACGGCCTTACCTCAGCCGGAAGATAATATTTCACAGGCACGGCTTTTGTCTCGCTCTCGGAAGGGTTCATGACTATAAATTTAATCTTAATGCCGGCATATACCGGAGGAAGAAATGATAAAACCGAAAGCGTCATTATTAATATTGAAA
>CAZEGO010000173.1:0-3580 GCA_964511955.1 uncultured Planctomycetia bacterium
ATGCCTATATAAAGGTACAGAACACAGACGGTCAGATAAAATGGAACCAGACCGCCTCCAAATGGCAGATAACCAACGACGGCACGAACTTCTACGATATAGCCAATCCTTACACGGCAGGAGACGGTTTAGACCTTGACGGACAACAGTTCGCCGTTGACGTGACTGATTTTATAGGAGTCGGACTTTCCGAGGATGCTTCTAATAATCTGATAATAGCATCTGCAGCGGCAGGTAACGGACTCGGTTATTCGAACGGAGTCTTATCTACCAATGTCGATAATTCCACTATAGAGGTGTCGACTGACGCTTTGAGGGTGAAAGACTCAGGCATAACTTCCGCGAAAATATTCAACGACACAATAGTCGACGCGGATATAAACACAAACGCCTCGATTGCCGGTACTAAAATCTCACCCGACTTCGGAAGTCAAAATATAGTTACCACGGGAAATGTCGGCATAGGCGTAGCCGATCCGGGCGAAAAATTAGAAGTAAACGGCAGCATGGTTTTACCTTATGATACATGGTATAAGGCAAAGGCCAGTGGCGGATTAAGCTACGGCTTATTAAAGATCGGAGCCGGTAACCAAACCTATCTTAACGCTAAAAGCGGCGCCGGCATTCACTTTCAGGTGGATGAAGCGACCCTGGCCAGAATAGACCAGTACGGCCATGTAGGAATAGGTACGACTGTTCCGACAGCAACTCTTAACATAAAAGGTAATCTCGCCTCAGCTTTCACCGGTACGGTCTCCGTAAACTCCGGCACAGCAGCGGTAACCGGCTCGGGCACAAGCTTCACTACCGAATTAAACGAGGGAGATTCCATAAAAATAATCGATGAGATATTCACGATAGCGACCATAACAGACGACGCTAATCTGACTTTAGATTCAAATCATTCAGTCGGCGCCTCCGGAGTCACGGCTTACACAGACTCAGATCTATTTCTGGTACAGAACGGAAACGGAGTGGCAAAACTTACCATAGACAATTCAGGAGCTGTAAACCTGAATTCCGTAAAAATAACGGGCCTCTCAGATCCATCAGCTGCCCAGGACGCGGCTACAAAGGCGTACGTAGACAGCGTTATAGGTACGGGAGGAGCCACGGGCTCGGGAGCTTTTACCAGTCTTACCGTAACAGGCCAGTCAGACCTGCAGGGGGATGTTCTTGATACCACGGGCAACCTGACCCTGGCTGATGCGGTGGATATATCCGGAAATTTAACCGTAAATACCGATAAATTCTACGTGGATGCTACGAGCGGTAATGTAGGAATAGGCACAGTCAGTCCCGGAGCCAGACTTGAGGTTTTTGAAGGAGATATAAGATTGGGTGATTCCGCCGATAGCGCCAGAAGAATATTTTTCGAGCGCAATGATACAGAGATAGGAACCCTCGGAACTAATAATTATAGATTAAGCCTTACTACGGAAGGAACGACTGATTTTGACATTCAGGGAGGAGCGGAGATCAGCTCGAGATTATTTATAGAAGGGACGGACGGCAATGTCGGGATCGGCACTACGGATCCAAACACAAAGCTAGAAGTTGCGGAAGGAGACATATCCATAGACTCCGACAGAAAGATAAACGTGGAAGGTTCGGCGGGCGATTCTTACATGAAATACAACTCGACAAACGGCAAACTCGAAATATATGTAGACGGAGACGTGGTAGCTTATATAAAGAATTAAGAGATATAGAGGAGATAACATGATTTGGAGCAGGGATTTGAGACAGGAGATAAGAGGATTCGTCACAAACAAGGCGAATACTTTTGTCTCCTGCCTCATAGCCCTTGTTTCGAAAACAAGGAGGTCTGACATGATTGCTATAATCCGAAGAGTTTTAACGGTTAAATCTATTCATAACAATGGCGGCATGGGAATGTGGCGGCTGATACTAAGGGGCGGGCCGCCGTTGCCGCGCGTAAGCAAGCAATCATGTAAAGTATTAAGCAGAGTGTGCATACTGTTTATATTTACCGTTTTCTCGGTATGCCCCGTGTCTATGGCGCTGGCTAAGGAATTCGGCGTAGTGGAAGACCTTTATGTAGGGCGCAATACGACTACTCCCTACGGTGGTATCGGACGTTACCAGAATTTAGTGAAGTATTCCGAAGACTTCACTCAGGACGGAGTCTGGACTACCACGAACGTTTCAGCTACCAATAATCAGACGGCGCCTAACGGCGAGTCCAATACCGCCTGTCGGTTAGAAAACAGCGTCGCATCGGCCGGTTATGTGGAGCAAACAGTTAACATTGCTCCGGCGGACGCATCTCAATATACTTTCAGTGTATGGCTTAAAGCAGGCACATCCACATCAGCCAAGCTCAACATTACTTTCAACGGTACGGCCCCCACAAACGGTGACAGCGGAGCTCTCACTCTAAATTCTGGTTGGGAGAGATACAGCGTTTCAGGTACCACCGCTGCCGACACTACCCAGGTAACGGTAAAAATCACGAATAATTCCGCGGTTTCGGGCGAAACTATAATGGGATGGGCGGCACAGCTTGAACAGGCGTCTCACGCTCGGGTCTATGCCAAAACTACGACCACCGCGGTAAGCGAGAGTTACGGCATAGTCTCAAACAATACCCTTACCATGCCTGATTTGACCATCTCGGGGGGAACTATAAGTGATGCCCTCGATACAAACGTGGATATAGCTGATGATTTGACCGTGAGCGGGGTTTTAAAAGTAGACGGTAGCGGAGATTCATATTTCACCGGCAACGTAGGCATAGGTACGACAGGCCCGGGTCAGAATTTACACATATATAGTACAGATAACAGTTCAAGATTTAGAATAGAGAGTTCGGGCGGTTATATGGACTATTTGGTCGGCAGCGGTGGTGAGTGGCGATTGGATAGTGAGACCGTTGTAGGTATTATAAACGCTGAACAAAGTGGATTAGTGGGCATTGGCGACGCCGGGCCTGACGCAATGTTAGAGGTAAGCGCTAACGGCGGCGCAAGCAATCTGTTTATGCTATCGTCCGACGATAACAATGACGGAGATTTATTAACGGTATTAAATAACGGCAAAGTCGGTATCGGAACGACGAATCCCGGAACCGCAACTACTTATGCGCAAAATAAACTGCATGTTTTTGGGACAACCGATAAAGGTACTTCTTTGACGATTGAAGGTATAAATGCCTCGGGGCTTTTGGGCGCCGAACTATTATTAAAAACAGATGCGTCAGCCAGGGGAAAAGGAATTATAATGCTTGATACAGTAAGTAAAGACACCTGGGGATTAGGTTCACCTTATCAGGATTCAAGTAAATTCCAAATAGGTTTTCTGGAGGATTATACAGCTGAAGGAATTTTTCAGGAAACAGAATCGTTAAGAGATTCAAACGCTTTGTTGACTGTGGATAAAAATGGTCGGGTCGGTATCGGTACAGTAAATCCGACGGCCTTACTCGACATCTACAAAGACACCCCCACAGCCGACCAGACTCTTTTTCAGATAGGTACATCAGACGATGCCAGTAGATTTACTATAGACGAAGACGGAGACGTGGGAATGGACGGCACTCTTAACGCCGCCTATCTCA
>CAZEGO010000174.1:0-3542 GCA_964511955.1 uncultured Planctomycetia bacterium
ATTCTTATATTCGGCCTCAGCCCCTGAGGAACATTCGTTATAAGGACATTTAATAAACCGGGCTTATCTATGGTAAACCTGAAATAATCTTCATCCCCATATTGATCAATCTTTCCGAGAATATCGGCGTCCGACGATAATTCATCAGCATTCAGGAAATCATTATTAGGTTCTGTTTCTTTACCGGCCGATGTTTTCTTCCCGTAACCTGACTTGTTATGGGAATGATATTTCTTAGATAAAATGACTGAGTGTTCGCTAAGCGTATTCTCGCCTTTATTGATTTGTATATTAGTCGCAATGCCTTCGGGTTCTATAGTTAATTGATAGTTCCCTGCTGGGACATTTCTAAATATGAAAAAGCCTTCTATGGAGACTACCGCGTACCTTGTACACGCCTCCGAGCCCATAACCTCAACCGGCATAAGAGACAGGCGCGAACCTATAGACTCAACTAATTCGCCCGATAAATTTCCGTATTTTGTAAGACTTAAAGTAATATCAAAAACATTATCTCCGCTCAGAATATCTATTTTTCCGGAGATTTTGTCATAGCCAGGCGCTGAAACGTTTAAAGTATATTCGCCGGGATCTATTTTTTCTATCTTATACTTGCCGTCTTTATTGGTATAGATACCGTTAACTGAGGCTCCTTTTATGGGATTGCCATGCATGTCTTTTACCGTGCCGGATAAAGTAGCTGACTCTACACTCGATAATACCTTAATGCTCAAAATGGATATATCTTTATCTTTTACCTTGCTGCTTATGTCTACTTCTGCTGAAATTTCCTCACCCGGTTTATAACTAAACTTATCCATTGTTATTTTTAATAAATCGAAAAAATCCCCCGGGATATTCTCATCGTCGTTCAATAATTTTCCGGGTATATCTACGGAAATCGTCTTTGAGCCTATAAGTTTGGAATTTAAAAACGCGTTTAAGTTTATCTTGCATAGCCCTCGTTCTGTAGTTTCGGGAATATTGAACTCCTGATTCCACGAAATGCTGTCTTTTGTATTTAAATTCAAGGTTTTTGTCTCGTAATATATTTCTTTGTTTTTAGGGTCTACTATATTGATAACTACTGATGGGTTTAAGCTGACCTCTGTATTGTTTTTTACCTTATAATCTATTGAAAGTGCCTGCCCCGGGATATATTGCTTCTTATCTGTGCCTATATTCACTTCCAAGCTGGGTTCGAATTTATTCACGCCTCTTTCGGCTCGGCCTAAAAATTTATTTTGTGAAGAATAAAAGTTGGCTATGACCCTGTCTGTTTTATTTACGATGATTTTTTTCTCGAAAGAGACATGTGTCCCGGCCGGTGCTATTATGGAATCAGTAAATTTATACTTTCCGCTGAAAAAGTCGGCTTTGCATTTCACCGTCTTTTTTTTATCGGTATTATTGGTAATGTGAAAAGTAAATATAGCCTCATCGCCATTTATGTAATTTTCTTTGTCTGTGGTTATATTAAAACTGAAATCCGGATTTTCTACCGTACCTTCCGGCGGGTTCGCGAAAGAAAAATAAAAACCTTCGGTTTGCGGCTGGATCATCTCTTCAATTGAATTATAGAGAATGTAATCTACGCAATAAAGACCCGGCCTATTCAAGGTAACATTCGATTCATAGACAGGCTCGGATGAGATTTTTCTCTCTATTATCTTATTATCCGGAGACTTTAGAATCATCTCGATTTTATTGAAATCTTTTTTGGTATTGATGTATTCCGTGAATTTCTCTCCTGCTTTATATTCGGATAATTCCTTGCCTGATTTTGCCCATCTTATCAGATCCTTTACGAGATGCATTTCGAATTCTCCGGTCTGACCGTTAATATGTCCCCAATCAGAGTAAAGAGCTGAAACTATAACCAAACCTTCGCCGAAATTATACATGAGCATAGCCGGCGCAAGATTTTTCATTCTTCTCAGGAGAATTTTTGCGTTGTCCGGGTATTCGGTAAAATACCCGTCTATCTTCAAATCCGGATATAACTCGGTCTGGGATGATAAAATCTGGTGGAAATTCTCTATATAGGCTGCTTTCGAGTAACAGAGAGCGTCTTCCTGCCAGCCGTATCCTTTCAATTCCCCCGTAGGCAAAGCGTTAAAATCATATCCATACTGCTTGGTAAAACAAATAACTATGCCTCCGTTTTTCACGAATTCGGATAATTTTTTCTTGAATATAAAGGAATTTGACAGGCCTGATAGCCCGCCTGTGGGTATTATCAATAATTTCTGTTCATTTAAAATAGACGGGTTGAAACTATAGTCCACTATGCGGACAGGCTCTCTGACCTGCTCGATTATTAATTTCGTCAACTCATTGTAATAACCGTTGGCTAAAATAGCTATGTCCGGGCATTCCAGATATTCCTTTGAGGCGTTAATGTGATTATCGCGTAAATATTGATTTTTTTCGGCTAATATATTGGTCCAATCCTTAATAATATCATCTTCTGATTTACCGTTATCTATTTCCTGCTGGGCTTTTTCGAAAAGTGTTATAGCCTCCCAATATTTTAATAAATAATTTTTACTTTTGCGTCCGGCTATTCTTAAATAAAGGTCCAAAAGCTCGCGAGGTGTCACATTTATGCCTTTGGCAAACGTCGTAACATCAAAAGTATCATCCGGATGGTCTACCCCGCCTCCCGGGCCCAGCAGAAACGCTACGGTTTTGTTTTCCCTATAAGGTTTATATCTACAGAAAAACCTGCTCACGTCTCCTTTTTCAAGTTTATCAAGAATGGCATTTATTACGAGTTCGCTGTTGCAGAAGCCGAAATGGTCCAAGCCTATAAAATACTCATATCCTATATCATCCCTTTCTTCTATGGCTGGGCTCCAATCTCCTACCACCCAATCCCGGTCTCCCATTGCTACAAAAGTTTTTATGCTCGGGTCTGGTCCAAGGCCTTTTATGCTTTCCAAAAATAAACTTTTTGGCATTAGTTCTTTCCTTAATGCCTCTGATTCCATTCTACCTCCGGGTATCCAGACTTTACTTTTCATTATTTCAAGGGCATATTCATAGGCTGTCATGCTCATGGTAAACACAGAAGGTATTAAAGAGGTAGTTTGCTTTATATTAGCTATTAGATCGGTCGAACCGTTATTAGGCGGGGCAAGTTGTATTACCGTGCCTATGTTGTTCTTATAGGTTATAAGGCCATATGAACGCGAATAAGAGGTAACTGCGAGCGCTCCTGTAGAATGGGTAATAACATCGGCTTTCTGGTAATTGCGGTTCGGGAGATTTTCATTTAAATATTTGATACCCGTGGACAGAGCTACGCCTACATCATCGCCGAGATCCTTGACTGTGTAGCCCCAGGAATCGCCTACTATAGGTTGATCAGGTTTGCCATCGTTATCTATATCAACTGCATTGCCTCGCATATCTACAGTAATTACATCATAACCATTTTGTGTGAAATTTAAAACATAGCTATTGTCTTCTTTTTCCCAAACAGTACTTTTTGAATTAAAACCATGGACTAAAAAAACAGGTTTACTTTTTATTTTATT
>CAZEGO010000175.1:0-3537 GCA_964511955.1 uncultured Planctomycetia bacterium
TCCAGGAATTTTTCCTTAAAAAACTGAAAATCCGGGAATTTACCCGTCTTTATGAATCTTCTATAGAGGTGCTCTAACCCGCCGTGTACCGCATTTCCGAAAATAAGGCTTTGGCGTTTGGGCCCGGGAAGCATTAATACGTTATCGTATAAAAACTTTCTTTTACATTTAAGATAATTATTAAGACTGGTAGGATTAAGCGTCAGATCACCTATCAAATCCAAAAGTACTTTTTCGGTTCCTATGAACGGGTCTTCTCTGTCGCTCATGGTTATAGACTCGGCAAGGACTTCCTCTTCCGAAAAATCTTTGTTTTTTGTCTCTAATCCTAAATGATGCAGGAAAGAGCTGGCTATTGATTTTTCGCCGGGACTCGCGGTAAACAGCACGTTACTCTTAGCCCTGCTTACAGCCACGTAAAAAAGACGCGTCTCATCGTAATAACTGAGTCTTTTGATTTTATCTTTAGATTCTACCTTTTCTACGGTATTCAAAAGCGCGACCGGCAGGGGAATAATAGCAGATATCTGTTTTATGGGCCAGCTTTTATCCTGAAGACAAAAAGGTATGATAACACTGTGAAATTCCTGCCCCTTAGAGCCGTGTGCGGTAAATATCCTTACCCCGTTCTGAGTCATAGTAACGAGTTTGCCTTTTACCGGCATATTGTGCTCGTTACGCGTCCTTATCTCCTCGACAAACTCCCTGAGGCTAAGGCCGGGATTTGAAAAATCGGAATCTTTCACCATGTTTATAAATGAGGTAAGAGACCTGAGCCCCCTTATCCTGGCTATTTTTTCCCTGTCGTATTTATCCAGTATATGCTTGTATATGCCGGCGGCCTTTATATAATCCATGAGCACGGAATGAACGGGCCTGAAACGTGACTCTCTCAGAAGTTTATCCAGAGCCTTCCTGGCTTTTTCAAGACCGGGTTTTAATTTTTCCTCTCTGAAAAACTCGGACAGGACAGTCACGCTCTCTTTGTTTCTCTTTTTCTTATTCACTTTATTTATGAATTCAAGGATATCGGCATGAGGTATCTTAAAATAGTCGGCCGTGAGCACTTTATAAAGAGACCTGTCTCTGTCTTGATAATTCTCCGGCTCGAGGCTCGCCAGCTCAAGAACATCGAGCATCTGACGAACTCTGAACTCGGAACGTATGTCTTCTTTCCCATCGGTCGCGTAAGGTATGCCGTTCTGCAGAAACTTATCTATGAGTTTAAGAATGAGACTGCGTTTTCTTACCAGTACGGCAATATTGTTATAGGGGTTTTTCCTTTCTTCGGGTGAAAGTTCTTTTGACTTTTCTATCTCCTTATTAAACTCACCCACCTTCCTTACTATAAAGCAAAGTTCCTCTTCCTCCGTGGTAAACTCGTGGAAATCTATGGATTTTTCCCTGAAGTCCCTGACGGACACCAATTCTTTTTCCGCGGTGCGTTCGTTTTCCGGAACCTCTTTTATAAGCGTCCTGGACATATCTATTACTTCTTTGGTGGACCTGTAGTTTTTCTTAAGCGATATGATTCTAAGCGACTTGAACTTTTCCCTGATTATCCTGAAATTACCGAGACTGGCGCCCTGAAACCTGTAAATCGACTGGTCGTCGTCTCCCACACAACACAGATTCGGCTCTTTCCCTCCCATAACAGAAAAAAGAAACTTAAGCTGAGCGCCGTTTGTATCCTGGAATTCATCCACCATCAGGTAGCGGAACTGATCTTCGTATTTTTTCTTAAGCGCCTTCTCTTTGTTTAAAGCGTCGGTCGCTATCATTATCATGTCGTCAAAATCATATCTGCCTCTCTCGTCAAAAACTTCCTTATTCTTTCCCTCTTTAAGCTTTTCGTATTGCCCGTATACTACAGCCAGCGCTTTTATTTTGGGTATGTGTTTTTCTTCCACATAAACACCGTCCGGCTCTATATTCCCGGTAAATTTTAAAAATTCTTCCGGACTGATGCCTTCTCTCTTTAACTCGCTTATCCTTCTCTCTATCTCCTTAACGTAAGTATACGGCGCCCTGAAAGGCCTTATATCCGATACACCTTTCGTATGATCCAGTATATACTCTATAGCCTTTATCTTTTCTATATCGGTTATCTGTATTCTATCCTGTATGTAGTTAGCCGCTTCCTCGGAATCGAGTATTATGGAGTTCGCGAAACTATGGAATGTCCCGACCTGCACATCGTAACCTTTTATACCCACTATTCTGGCAAGACGCTCTTTCATTGTCTTCGCGGCCGAATTGGTATATGTAAGGATAAGTATGTTTTCGGGAAGAGCTTTCTTGCGTCTTATAATATTGGCGGCACGTACCGAGAGAAGCTGAGTCTTACCCGTTCCGGGCCCGGCCAAAACCAAAAGCGGCCCGTCAATAATATCAACGGCCTCTTTCTGCTCTTTATTCAGTTCTTTATAGAATTTATTGTAGGAGGACATATAAATATTTTAACCAAACCTGCCCATAAGTCAAGCATGGTGAAGTAGCTTTGTACTAAATGACGTTCCTGCGTAAAACAGGAATGACAATTAGGAGACATCTGGGGGACGTGTACCGAGGGGACACTCCTGAGCATGATATATGCGATACGAACAGTCACCGCGTGTGTGTCATAAGCTCAGGAGTGTCCCCTCGGTACACGTCCCCCAAGCTTATTGACATTGGTTTTTATTATCAGTATAATTTTTGTATGCGGAAGAATCGCGATAGTTGGAAGTCTCGCCTTGGGATTATAATGGCCGTAGCCGGGAGCGCTGTGGGGTTGGGAAATTTTTTAAGGTTCCCTGTGCAGGCGGCGCAGAACGGCGGCGGAGCTTTTATGATCCCTTACTTTATTTCCCTCCTTTTATTAGGTATTCCCCTTATGTGGATAGAATGGACCGTTGGCCGGTTCGGAGGAGGATTCGGACACGGTACCGCGCCCGGAATCTTCCATACCATGTGGGAGAAGAACCGCTTTATCAAATACTTCGGTGTAATAGGTATATTCGGGCCTCTTGTCATCTTTATTTATTATAACTATATAGCTTCATGGACACTCGCTTACGCCGTTTTCTCGGCCATCGGAAAATACGGGCAGATAGCCGACCAGGAAAGCATGGTTTCCCTTCTCAGGGGGTATCAGGGCATCGAACATAATGAATTTTTCTCGAGCATGCAGTCCGCGTATATATTTTTCCTTATCACCTTCGCGATAAATATATTCATAATTTACAAAGGTATCTCCGGCGGCATAGAAAAGCTCTGCAAAATAGCCATGCCTACTTTATTTATTTTCGGCGTTATAATCGCGATAAGAGTACTTACGCTTGGAACGCCCGACCCGTCCAGGCCGACATGGAACATATCTAACGGCATGGGGTTTTTATGGAACCCGGATTTCTCGCAATTAAAAAACGCCAGGGTATGGCTGGCCGCGGCCGGACAGATATTTTTCACGCTCAGCGTGGGCATAGGCGTGATTTTAACCTACGCGAGCTATCTTAAAAAGACAGATGACGTCGCTTTGTCGGGTCTTACGGCGGC
>CAZEGO010000176.1:0-3522 GCA_964511955.1 uncultured Planctomycetia bacterium
GATTATCGACTATGGTAAACCCCTGGAACCTGGCGGGATTTTCCAGCCATAAGCTTATAAAAAACGACTGAATAATCGCCAGTACAACGGTTCCGTACCTGGTGTACTGCATTATCTTCCTGCGGCCGGTCTCGCCCTCCTTGGATAGTTTCTCCAGGTGGGGTATGACTGTAATCAAAAGCTGCAGGATTATGGAAGCCGAAATATACGGCATTATACCCAACGCGAATATAGTGAGACGCGTCAGGGCGCCGCCTGAAAACATGTTCATTATTCCAAAGAGCGTACCCCCCTGAGTCCTGGACACGCTGTTAAAAAACTGAACCAGGGCAGAACCGTTAACTCCGGGCGTAGGGATATAAGCACCTACTCTGTATACCGCCAGGAGAGCCAGTGTAATGAACAATTTTCTCCTGAGGTCGGGAATTTTAAATGAATTTGCTAAAGCTTTTATCATATTTAAGCCGTCAACTGTCAGCTATCAGCTATCAGCCTCTTTTTTCCCCGCTGAGGGCCGAGAGCCGCTAACTGACTGCTTAATGTATTCACATTTGCCACCGGCGCCTTTTATTTTATCCGCAGCGCTTTTGGAAAAGGCATGAGCTTTTACGGTAACCGGCGCCTTTAGTTCACCTTGGCCCAATATCTTCACGTAATTCAAAGGCCCTTTTATAAAACCTTTTTCTTTCAGCAGTTCCGGCGTAACGGATTCTTCTTTGTTCAGAGACGCTATAACTTTTAAATTTATCGAATGATGGCCTTTTCTGGGCCTTTTATTAAAACCCCTCTTGGGCAGTCTTCTTATAAGAGGCATCTGTCCGCCCTCGAATCCCGGAGTAATACCTTTTCCGGTCCTGGACATTTGACCTGTATGACCTCGGGTCGAGGTTTTTCCTCTGCCGGAGCCCGGACCCCTGCCTATTCTCCTGTTTCTCTTTTTCGAACCGGCTGCCGGTTTTAAATCTTCTATCCTCATTCTACTCCTCGCTGTCTTTTTCCCTCTCGAGCCTCAATCTGTTAAGCCCTTCGAGCGTAGCCTTGGTGACGTTTATAGGATTCTGGGTGCCTAACGATTTAGTAAGTATATCTTTTATTCCGGCGGCGTCGCAAATAGCTCTGACGGTCCCACCGGCTATAACTCCGGTACCTTCGGAGGCGGGCTTCAGCATGACCTTACCGGCTCCGTAGCGACCCAGGACTTCATGAGGAATGGTACTGCCTTTCATGGAAACCATAAAAAACTGCTTACGCGCGTTGGAAAGAGCTTTTCTTATGGCGTTGGCGACGTCGTTAGCTTTACCGTAACCGCATCCGACTTTACCTTTGCCGTCGCCCACCGCCACTAACGCGGTAAAAGAAAATCTCTTTCCGCCTTTAACAACTTTGGAAACCCTGTTGACGGTTATTACTTTCTCTATAAACTGCTCTTCCTGAGAAGATTCCTCGATCTTCCGGGCCATTCTATTTTTAACCTGATTCTTATCAGCCAACATACCCTCCAATTAAAAGGTTTAATCTTATCCCTTGTCCTTTATCCCTAAAAAACCAGCCCCGCTTCGCGCGCACCTTCGGTGAATGCCTTAATCCTGCCGTGATACAAATACCCGCCTCTGTCAAAAACAATCTGTTTTATGCCTTTTTTCTTTGCGGTTTCGGCCGCGTAAGAACCGAGTTTTTTTGCGGTGACGATATTGCCGCCCCATGGGTTATCTTTCTTAAAGCCTTTATCCATGGTCGACACGGACAGCAGAACCGCTCCCGATACATCATCCACGAATAAAGCCTGCAGGTTCTTGCTGCTCCTGTGTATGCTGAGCCTGGGCTTGTCTTTGGTCCCGGAGACGTTTTTTCGTATCCTGTAATGCCTTTTTGTTCTGCCGAGTTCTTTTTTGTTTCTGCATTTCTTCTTCATGTTGTTTCCTTCTGCTGTAGTTATTTTAAGCTACGGATTTGCCCGCTTTCTTCCTTACGTGTTCACCTTCGTATCTTATGCCTTTTCCCTTATAAGGCTCGGGCTTAAGATAATCCCTTATTTTAGCCGCGGTTTCGCCTACTTTCGCCTTATCTATCCCCTCCACTGTAATCTTATTGGGTTTTGGAGTCTTTACCGTAATTCCCTCGGGCGCGGTATATTCCACAGGATGAGAAAACCCCAGCTGGAGTTTAAGCGATTTACCCTGGGCCTGAGCACGGTACCCGACTCCGTGTATCTCAAGGTTTACCGAGTACCCCTCGTTTACTCCTTTTACCATGTTGCTAAGGCACGATCTGACTAAACCATGGAGAGAATTCCCTATTTTATCTTTTCTGGACAGGGCAACGGAGAGCTCGCTGCCTTCGAGCTTCACGTCTACACCCTTAGGAAGTTCCCACTCCAGTTTACCTTTGGGACCTTCCGTGAAAGCTTTTCCGCTTTCTATTTTTACCTTTACCTTATCCGGTATCTGTATGGGTTTCTTACCTACTCTCGACATATGATTAACCTCATTACCACGCGTAACAAACGACTTCTCCTCCGGTCTGCATTTCTTTGGCCTGAAGGTCGGTCACTACTCCTCTGGACGTGGAAAGTATGGCCACGCCAAGGCCGCCTAATACAACCGGTATCCTGTCTTTTTTAACATAGACCCTCAGCCCCGGCCTGGAGATCTTTTTCAATCCTTTGATGGCCGGATGCCCTGTCCGGGTATATTTAAGGTACACCCTTAAAAGACCCTGTTTTTCGTCTTCCATGAACTTGAAATCCTTTATGAATTTTTCCCGCTTCAATATCTCCAGAATCTCCCGGGATATCTTCGAAAAAGGCATGTCTACTTTAGTCTTTTTAGACATAAGGCCGTTCCGTATTATTGTCAGCATGTTAGCTATTGGATCTGTTAAGCTCATTATTTTACTCCGTTTTTGTTTACCGGTCCGCCGGGCTACCAGCTGGCTTTTGTGACTCCCGGAATCTCTCCTCTGGAAGCCATCTCTCTGAAGCATATGCGGCATATATGGAATTTTCTCATATAACCGCGCGGCCTGCCGCAGAGTCTGCAGCGATTGTACCCGCGAACCTTGAATTTGGGCTGTTTTTTTTGTTTAGCTATCAGACACTCTTTTGCCATGCACTCCCCTATTCCGCTTTTTTATTACGATTAACGAAAGGCATTCCCAGGAGCTTCAGTAACTCGCGCGACTCTTCCCTGGATTCCGAGCGTATGGTCATAACGATGTCCATACCCTGCGTCCTGGGCATTTTGTCCACGTCTATCTCCGGGAAGATAGCCTGTTCTTTTAAACCTAAAGAATAATTACCTTTCTCGTCGAATGACGTATCGCTTACGCCACGAAAATCCCTGATCCTGGGCAGAGCCACGTTTATAAGCCTGTCAAGGAATTCATACATCCTTGCTCCGCGCAGCGTAACTTTACAACCTACCGGTACACCTTTTCTTATCTTAAAACTCGCTATGGATTTTTTTGCCCTGGTAATTACGGGTTTCTGACCCGCTATAGCCCCGAGATCCGCCATGGCCCCCT
>CAZEGO010000177.1:0-2818 GCA_964511955.1 uncultured Planctomycetia bacterium
TTGCTCTGCGCAGGCTATCTAATAATAGCAAAGGGCATCGGATAGTAACTCTAGTGTCTCCTCGCGTCGGGTTAGAATCAGCACATCTGCTCAAATCTGTATCAAACTTACCACTATAGGTATCCGTTAGTCTTAAATAATTTTCTCTAATATTAGAATTGCAAAAATTTTCCACCAGTCACTTTTCAGTCATAAATCAGTATAACCAAAAACATCACTTTCCATAAGAAACTATAAATAAACAAGATATAAAATTAAAATTAACCCAGAGCACTGGATTGTGGTTGTAGGGAGCTGCTGCTGTGTATGTTCTATCGAAATTTATAGGCACGCATATCTATATTATTCTCTATGAGCATTTTTCTCTGGGCAGGGCTGTGGCCGTTGTAGAGATAGGTTTTAAATAGCATGGGGTGAGGCGTGGTTTCTATGAGATATTTTTCCGGTAGTTTTATTGGGTTATAAGAAGTAAAGTCATTGGGTGCCGATCTGGCATTTACGGCGAGGATATCGTATTCTCCTTTCATAAAGGCGTACATAAGCATAGCCTGGAGTTCTTTGTCGTAAAACTCGGCGGTATTCGTTATTTTTCTGTCTGGATATTCAAGAGTCAGCTCTCTCATCAAATCCCTGGGGTATTTTAAATTGTAATAAATCGGAAAATAATAACAGAACGATAATACCGAAGCCGCCAAGAGCACTGCCAGAAGCCTTTTACCGAAAAGCTTTAATCTATCCGCCAGATACACCGAGGCCATAACCATAAAAGGCACGTACATATAAAAATGCCGGGTGAAAAAGATGAAATATCTGGGAAAATAGACCATAGAAGCATGGGCCAGGTAACATAAGCACAGCGTTACGTACAATATTTTAACGCGTATATCGGTGTGTTTCTTCGGAAGCAGTGTCAATAAAAACATGATACTCAGTCCCAGTATCATCCATCCTATGATGCCCTCACATTTAATGAGGTATACTATCCAGAATATAAACGCAAGCTGATGGGTGTAATCATCCGCGCTGTCCGTAAACATGCGGGTCATTTTCTCTTTATGCAGAAGGAACCGTTCGCCCGAAAGATGCGCCAATAGCTCAAATCCGGCCAGAACCGCGGTCAAAACTGCCGCGAAAATCAGCAATGTTCGGAGTTTCTTATCGCTTTGATAAAGACAGATTAATCCTATGGCAATAGCGAGAGGATAGTATGGCTGGTATATAGTCAGTGAAAATGCAGACAGAAATGCGATAAGAAGCGTTCTTTGCGGGTTTCCCTGCGTATTTTTTCCGAAAGACAGGTATAAAGCCATCAAGATTAAAAGCAGAGCGGGGTAATATGGGAGCATATGCCTTATAAACACATAACTTATATTCAAAAAACTAAAAACAGTCGTAGATATCAAGGCCGGGTATTTTTTACCCAGTATCCTCAGGGATACAAGATAGATAAAAAAACTCGTGAGCAGGGTTATAATGACGTTAAATACGCTGGGCACGTTATATGTCGGAAGGTCATATTCCGGAAGATTGTCGTTCGGAGAGACCATATGGGAACTCTTTGTTTGTCTTATTATCTTATCCGGCAGGTAATATTGTATAGAAGCGGGAATAAGACTTATCAGTAAGTATCCCGGTCGGCCGTAAGAATAAAACAGGTTGGCCGCGGCTTTTTTTATGTTTCCCGTGTTCAGTCCGTTTATTGTTTCCAGAGAATGCCTGTATCTCAGTTCGTCGTCGAAAGAGAGGTGACCTTTGGTCGTTAGAGAGAGGCGGGTTACGGCCAGAACGATAAAAAGAAGGATGAGGGCGTATTTTGTTTTCATGAGAGTAGATAGTACTGTTTACTGCCCCGAAAAAAGCTTTAAAAGAGTCTGATAAACTATCAGCGCTTTTGTGGTATTTCCTTTTCCGTTCAGATGGCACTCGTCATAGAATAGTGTATCATAGTTACCTTTGAAAATCTCTCTCATATCCAATACGGCTATATCGGGATTTCCACCGTATTTTTTCAACAGGACCGAAGCAAAGGTATTTTGCTGGATTTTATGACACTCCGAAAGGACAGGGCCTACGTTTTCATCTCTGAAACCTGTTTTAAAAGGGTAGACGTAATGATAAGGTTTTATATGCGGTTCCAGTATCACTATTACTTTTATGCCGTTTCTGAGGCAGTAATCGATCGTATCCAGTTCCGCCCGTATCATTATTCTCATACGTTCGCGGTTTTCGTCCATGATGTCCCCGGCGTCCCCTTTGCGTAGACTATATTTTTTATAATCAAAACCGAGGAACAGATCGCCTCCTTTTTTCAGCCTGTCCTTAACAAAAGTCACGACGAACCTTCGGGTCGAGCGAAGGTTGAACTTAATGAATGACATAAAATATCTCAGGACAGGGTTTTTTATGTAGGGGTTGAACGGGTTTTCATAGACCGGTTTTATGTAAGAATAGAGATCATCGTCCAGTTTTTTTATGATAATGGGAAGATCGTTGTAGCCATCGTGCAGAACCACACAGCTCGGACCATATCGGGAAACTATATTTTTAACAAAGAAATTTGTCGTAACTGCCGATACTCCGGATATGCCGAAATTATAGACGGTACCTTTCCTGTTATCGGCCATAAACATATAGCCGAGTATGTTAGGATAGCTTTTGGGTATGGGCATGTTGTTACCGTTTGTGGTAGATCCTCCCAGACAGAAGACTTTCGGGGCAGGGTCGTTTTTACTCGGGACATTGCTTCTCCTGAACAAAGCGACGTGGTTAAGAAGCTTAGGGTCCAGGGAAAAGAACAGTTTGGCAGGGTCGTTATATT
>CAZEGO010000177.1:2828-3507 GCA_964511955.1 uncultured Planctomycetia bacterium
ATATTTAAATCTGAGGGCCATTTCTATTCCGAAAAGTAGAAGCGATACTGTTGCCAACCCGAGGATTACGGCTATCAAGTTAAATATGATATTCTTATCGCGATTTATCATGTTAAGTTAATATATCATATTGATAATATATAAGTCAAAGGATATAGAGTGTAGACTCAAAGGACACTACTATGATAAAATGCGATTTATATGCATTGCTCGAAGTTTTTCGAAAACGACAGATTTCCTCTGTTTTTACTCGCCATCCTTGTAATTATTCTTTTTTTTGATTTTTTTTCCAAAGGATATGTTCTGGACGGAATGCCGGATATGAGAGCAAACGAGCTACCCATGCATATATTCAAGGCCAGGGCTGTAAAGGATTTTATGCTACCCCAGTGGAACTCATATGTACATTGCGGGACGCTTTTTATGGGGGGAGGCCTGGATACTCTGTATTATCCGCCCTTTTTACTGATTTATCTGTTACCGGAGAAATATATTTATTTTCTGCTGACCCTTTTGATGGTGAGTCATGTTTACGCGGCCGGCTTTTTTTCTTTCATGTTATTTAAAAAAATGATCGGTAGCGGTTATTGGGCGTTCGTGTCTTCGGTTATATATATTCTTTCAGCTCCTTCCATAATAAACATGACAGCCGGAAATGCTTGTTACAGTTTTCTCGTTT
>CAZEGO010000178.1:0-3459 GCA_964511955.1 uncultured Planctomycetia bacterium
GCAAAATAGACAATATCAGCGCGAACCTGAGAGAGTTAAAGGACTCACTCATTTGCTGACTTTCTCCGGAGAGGGTTACAGTCAGGTCTTTTTCCGCTTCGCTCATGGTCGGGGAGTATACAATTTTCTTGTCTTCCGTTTCCTTTATCAGTCCTTCCACATCCTTTATAACCTTATCCAACGCCCTGTCCGCTATGTTAGCCGTAACTAAAACGACTCTCTGTTGGTCAAGCCTCCTGATCTCACTGGGGCCTACCCCCTGAGTGATATAAGCTACCTCTGAAAGAGGTATCTGTATATCAAGCGGGGAATAGATCGGTATGTTCCTTATTTGTGAAAGTTTATTGCGATCCTCTTCTCTGAGCCTCACCCTCACGTCTATTTCCCTGCCTTCTTCCTTGAACCTGGTAGCCACCACGCCTTTTACGGCCGTGTGGGCGGCCTGGGAAATCACCCCGGTGGAAAGATTATAAATGGCTGCCCTGTCTTTCATTATGTTTACCTTGGTTTCGGGAGAAGGCTGTGTCATGCTGGTACGCACACCGTATATCCCTTTTATATCCGGCAGTCTCTGCTTCAGGTATTTCGCTATCTCCTCAATTTTTTTCAGTTCTTTGCCTTTTACCTCTATTACTATCGGCGCCGAACCCTGCATAGCGCTTTTAAAGACGCTTTCCTGTAAAACATACTCGATTCCCGCGCCTTCCAGATTTATTTTATCCAGTCTGTCTTTAAGATCTTCTATTACCGCGGAGGTAGCCCTTGATTTCCTGTCTTTGTTTAAGTTTATGATAATCTGGCCCTGATGAGACCCCATGGTCTCAAGTCCCTGCGCATAATCTTTTTTCTTGCTTGAACCTATGCTTACCGCCACCCCTTCGACTTCCTTTATGGAAAAAAGAGTATCCTCTATTCTTTTAACGACTTCGTCCGTCACTTCCAGCTTCGTTCCGCTGGGCATATTTACCTTCATTATAAACTCGCGCTGGTCAACCTTGGGCATGAATTCTTTGTCTATAAAACGGAACAGAGTAAGGCAAAAGACGAATAAAGTAAATATCGCTATTAAAAAAATCCATCTGAATCTAAGAACATAAGGAATAATCCTTGAATACAGAGTGCCCAAGCCAAACACGGAATCATCCTTATGTATCTCCTTTATTTTTTTATTTTTTCCTCCTCCTATGGCGGAGAGGCGCGGTATCAGGGAGAGCGCTATTATAAGAGATGCCAGCAGAGAAAAGGTGACGGTGAAAGCCAGCTCTTTAAAGAGCTGGCCGGCCACACCCACTACGAAAATCATGGGCAAAAACACCGCGACAGTGGTAAGAGTAGACGAGAATATCGCGCCCGCCATTTCACTGGCTCCCGACTTACTCGCCTCTTTTATGTCTTTGTTCTTTTTGAAATGATTGTAGATATTTTCTATTACTACTATGGCATTATCCACTAGCATACCTATGCCCAGTGCCAACCCCCCGAGAGAAAGCATATTGAGAGTTATCCCGTTAAAATACATAAGGCTGAACGCGACCATAATGGATATAGGCATGGAAAAAGCTACTATGAACGCGGCTTTTAGATTCCTCAGGAAAACAAAGAGAACCAAAAAGGCCAGAACTCCTCCCTGTATGGCAGCCTCCATAACGCCCCTGATTGACTGTTTTATAAAAACTGACTGGTCGTATATAATTTTCACGTTAAGATCGGCGGGTATTTCCATAAGCAGTTTTTTCAGCCTCTCCTTGACTTTTTCGGCAACGTGTATGGTATTTACTCCCGCCTGTTTTTGCACCGAAATGGATATGTTTTCCCTCCCGTTATAACGCGATATGCTGGTTTTTTCCTGGAAAGTGTCTTTTATGGTAGCTATGTTCCTTAGATAGATAAGCCTCCGATCTTGGTTTCTCTCTTCCTCGGGCCTTCCGTAATAGTTTGTCCTTTGTTCGGGCTCATCCTGCCCTACTACCGTTTCCGATATCTCGGACACAAGCTCAAACTCTCCCATTGTCCTTATAAGGTATTCATAGAAATGTTCTTCTATCGTTCCCGCGGGATAATTCAAGTTTGACGACTTCAGAGCATCTACGACTTTCGTTATGGATACCTTGGACGCGTTCAATCTCCCCTCATCAACAGAAACCACTATCTCCCTCTCCAGCCCTCCGTTAATGTTACACGAGGCAACGCCTTCCACCTTTTCCAATTCGTCTTTTATGAACTTCCTGGAAAGTCTTAAAAGTTCGGCTGGAGATTTCTCCCCGGTTATGCTTAGCGTGAGAACCGGAAGCTCAAAAGGATTGAATTTCATCACTATGGGATCGCTGGACCCGAGGGGGAGCCTCTCTTTTATGAGGTCTATCTTTTCCCTGACGCCCAGTGAGGCAAAATCCATGTTAACTCCCCAAGCAAATTCTGCCGTAACTATGGAAATACCTTCCTTGGACACGGAGCTTATCCGTTTTAAATTACTTACCGTCCCGACTGCTTCCTCGATTATCTTGGTTATAAGCGTTTCCACTTCCTCCGGGGCCGCGTTTTCATAGCTGGTGACTACGGTTAACTGCGGATAAGTAATCGAAGGAAAGAGTTCCCTGGGAAGACGGGAAAGAGATATAAGGCCAAGCATCAAAACCCCGATAAAAAACATCGATGTGGTAACGGGCCTGTTTACCGAAAATTCGGGAAGTCTCATGGTAAAATACCTTTTTTATAAAACAAAATCCGAACATTAAAATCCGAAATAAAATTAAAATATTGAATTTTCGTATTTCGAATTTCTATATTCGGATTTTTCCGCCGCTTTGCTCATTTCGCGTCGCAGGCGAATCTGGCGGCGTGATCTCGCCAGCCGGTAAATCCGGCCAGGCGGACGGATTTGTTTTTTTACTCTATTTCTTCTTCCTCAATAATAGTTTCCTGTACCTCAACGACATTAAGAGGCGTACCGTCTTTAAGCTCCTGAGGCGTGTCCGTAACGACTAAATCACCTTCGTAAATTCCGCTTTCGACGACGGTATAGTCGGTGGTCACATATGCTACTTCTACCGGCTTGGAAACGGCCTTGCTGGACTCATCAACGGTATACAGTCTGTAGCCCTCGTCCGTTTTATTAAGACTCAGGCTCGGTACTACTATGGCATTCTCGAATTTGGCCACTGTAATCATTCCTCGAGCGAACATGCCGGGCAAAAGAAGCGCGTCGGGGTTTTCTATGCCCACTCTTACGGTAAGAGTCCTTGATTTACCTTCTATGACAGGAAAAACGTTATCCACTATACCGTTGAAGTCCAGCCCCGGGTAAGCATCGACTTTAACCGTAACGTCCTGGCCCAGGGCTATTTTATCGATATCTTTCTCCACTATGCCGAGTTCTACGTAGACCTTCATAGTGTCGTACAGCACCGCTATTTTGTTCTGTGAGGTGATAAATTCCCCGTATCTAACCAAACCTTCACC
>CAZEGO010000179.1:0-3414 GCA_964511955.1 uncultured Planctomycetia bacterium
CATTATGTCGACGTCCTGCATGCCGCGAAAAAAACTCGACGGATAAATAAAACAATTGAACACTATGCCTTTGAAAGGTATATATCCGATACCGGCTTTTTCGAAAGACTCGGCAACGCGTTTAAATTCTCCGGATAGCACTGTAGTGCGTAAAAACGCCGTGTAATACTTTTTCTTGAAAAGATCGGCTATTTCACCGGGCATCCGCTCTTTAAATAAAGACGGCAGACGGGAATAAATAATCTCGGTCACTTTATGACAATAACTAACCGTGTAAAAAAAGCTCCAATTAAAATCGTCCCTCAAATCGGATTTTAGTTTCTCCGGATATTCGCTATCGACCTTACGGCGCAATAAAGTGAGTATAAGACTGATCTCGTCTCGTGTGTATATACCAGACAGGATTTTCCGCATTTTTAAAACCGCCTTTTAAAATTTCTTAGTACCAAATCGGCTGCATCCTCCGGGGAAGATGACGTAAGCTCGTAAAAATCTATTTTACCGAACAAACGCATTATGGACTTTAGCTTTTTTTCAAAAACCTCTACCGGCAGATGTATGGAATCAACGAACCTGTTAAGTGAATTGAACCCTTCAGCTCTTTCAATACGCGGCATGATTTTTGTTTCGGACTTATTCAGGAATATCCCCGCAATTTCGGCGCCGGATATGCTTTCCGGCACTTTCCTGACGGAATAAAACTCTTTGTTATATGAAAGGTACTTTTTAAAATCCGGCAGCGGCATGTGAAAAACATGTTCACGTCTTACTTTCTTCGAATTTTTGAAATATTTATCAAAGAAAACTTTGTACTTTTTCTGTAATTCGCTAAGGCTGCCTTTTCTTACGTTGCAGAATATGGGGAAAAAGACAGGCCGTCCGCTGTCATACTCTATAAGGGTGGTATCGTCGGCAAAAACATACCCTCCCGCATCCTTCATTCTGGAGGCCAGGCTGGATTTCCCGCAATTCGACGGGCCGATAAACAATATATAGCGGTTATTGAACATTACGGACGAGGCGTGAAGGAATAATGCCTTTTCGGAAAAATTTTCCATGTACTCTTTGTATATCTTCCTTCTCAGGAGATTATGAGACATTTCCGGGCCCAGAGCGTCTATCGTTCTGTCTTTTATCACAATCTTCTTTTCCCTCATACTTTTCAGTTTGGACCTGTGGTCAAAAAGCGAGTATATTTTTTTAAAATAATCCGTCACTATCTTATGGTTTGAATACACCCTGTAATGAAGCTTACCGATTTGAAAATCAGAATAATATTTCATATCAAAATACTCTTTAAAAAGGGGTAATGTACTTAACGCCCTTAAGGTTATAATTTCTCATTTCTCTCAAATCGTAAAGCATGTTAATCTTTTTAAAGATGTCCTTATGTTCGGGTTTGATCCCGAAAAGCCTTAAAGCGTCATATCTGGTCATAAGATAATAATTTTTTAAACTGAATTCCGTTAGAAGCCTCACGAAATCACAGCTACGATTATTTCCGTAAACAGCGCTCGGCCTGGCGCGCGTATGAACACACAACCCCCTGCAGAGCCTTCTCGCCCAGCATTTTTTACACCCCGCCATCCGTAAGTAAAATCTCTCGTAAGCATCGCTTATCGCCTTCCTCTCCCGCAAGCCTATGCCCTTATCCGGGTTCCCGAGTTTTTCGCCGCTGTCCAGAAACAGAGAGCACATAAATATATCGCCCTCGCTGTCTATAGTCACCCTTCGCTCACCCGCTCCGCACCCCAGCTCGGCAACCGTTCCCGAAAGGAGCCGAAAAAAGACTCCTGCGGAAATGACATTAAACGGTTCTTTATTTTCAAGGCTTTCCCGAAAAATCTTTTCCATCTCCTTCCTTATACTTTCAAGAAAACGGTAAAAATCTTTTTTGGTCACCTTGCTGTCGTCATATACGGAGAAATTCAGCCTGATGTTGACACCGCATGTTTTAATTTTTCGATGCAACTCGAATACCCCTTCGAGTTTATCGTTTAAATTGAAGGTCGGATAGAGGGTAATGGGTAAACCCGGAGCGTTTTTTCTTAAATTCTTTATCCCTTTCAAAATCCCGGGATATGAGGGGCGGCCGTTCCTGTACGGCCTGTTTTTATTATGAGACTCCTCGCAGGCATCGATCGACACCCTTACGGAACAATTGTAACGTGTCAATATTTCTATAAATTCCGGTTTCAGTAAAGTGCCGTTTGTACAGACCGTGGTCCTTATCAAGGGATATAGTCCGGTTTTTTGTTTTCTCGCGATATATCGGAGGGATTTTTTTAATACTTTCATATTCAAAAAAGGTTCCCCGCCGAAAAAAATAACGTAAACAGGCTGTTTAAGGCCCTTGTTGTGTTCCAACAGCCGGTCAAGGGCCCTTTTGGCCGTAGTCCAGCTCATGTCACCCTTTTTTTTTCGTGTATTATAATCCTTTTCGTTTTTCCTCCTGTAACAGTAACTACAGGACATGTTACACTTATTTGACAAAAGAAGCTCCACCCCTCTCATCCCGGTCTCGCGCGAACGCGAAAACTTTTTTCTTTTCGGAGCCGCCGGCAGTCCGGCCGGATGAAAATAGCGTTCGGCCTTACAGGCGGAAAACTCTCCTTCCTCAAATATGCCCTGTTTAAGGCCGTGGTCTATTTCCAGAAAACGGCCATCCGCGAGAAAAAGAAGGTATTTTTTTTTTGGAATTTTGAATATTATATATTCTGAATTATAAGGAGGGGGCATCGCTTATTCCGAATCTAAACGGCTTTTTTCGAAACCTTGAATAAAGGAGGCTTGTTTTGAACTGCTTCTTTAAGGAACGTGATTACGTCTTTTTTAACCGCCTCTCTCTCCGCGTTGAATTTCCCGTATATATAGTCTATCAGCTCTTCTATGGTTTTCTTACCGTCGGCCTGACTCCACAACACCCGGCCGGTTCCTTTTATTATATATATAAAATCACCTTCCGGGCCCAAGAGCATTAAACCGTCTGAAGTAGGCTTCGTAACCAGATCCCTGTTAGCAGTTAAAAAATACTCAGATTTAAGCATCTGTGAGCATGTCAATCCGGGCTGCTGCAGGAGGTGACTTCACCGACCACTTCCAGATCCCAGTCTTTGGTCAACTCCCTGATGTCATATTTTTCCAATGCAGGCGGTTCGTACCCTCTCTTCGATGTTTTCTTTTTTGGCATATGGCGCCTCCTTCTTTAATTTATATCATACGCGAATAAACATGTCAAGATTTTAGAAGTCATACCGAACGCTTTTTAAATAAAAACCTTACAAAAAATAAATACCAGCAGGACAGGTACGCTATGTTGAAAAGAACCGGACCGGCGGGCCTGAGTAAATACGGTCTCCCTTTCCGTTGATCGGATATCTCTTCCACCTGCCCTATTAAATTCTCCGCCCGTGT
>CAZEGO010000180.1:0-3384 GCA_964511955.1 uncultured Planctomycetia bacterium
AGTTTAAGTAGTTTGCATGATATCGGTTGCGTTATAGCGAAATATTCCGGAGAGATAGACTGGGATTTTATCGTTCGACAGGCGAAGTCGAACAGAATAAAATGCCTTGTCTTTTTTTGCCTGACGCTCGCCGGTGAGTTATCGGGTGTAAGTGTCCCGGTTTCCGTCCTGAGAGGGCTGGAGCCCGGTTTTTTAAGAAAAAAGTTGTTTTGTCGCATTTTCCGTGAAAATTTATATTATAAAGGGCCGGGCCGCAGAAAAGAAATAATAAGCCCTTATTTTGTATTCAGTTCCCTTGTTTGTTACGATAATCCCGTGGATCTTTTTATTTACGCCAACAATATATCTTTTCGTCAGTTCACCCGATTTTTTGATCTTGACAGGGAATTATTTTCCTCGCGGTTTATGTACAATGCTAAAATACTATTCGTGCCTTTCCTTTTAACGGTCAAATATTGTTTTAAAATGAAATCCGGCAATTTAAGCAAAAAAAGGAAGGTTTAGCCGGCAGCTGGTTTCACGCGGTTTTTTAAATCTTGACTCGTCTGAATTCCTATGGTATAAATATCCTGAAGAGGAGGTGTTTATGGAATCCAAAAAGAGCAAAAACACGGGCAGAAAAAAGTACATCAAGCCGGATTTCAAAAAATACAACATAAAAGAGCTGTCCAAAGGATGGGATCTCGAAGTGATAGGTAAGGATGCATCCTGTACCACGATGCCATCATGCGGCTGAGATCTTATTACAAATCAAACCCTGAATTCACCTCAAAAGAAACCAATGACGGAACTATGCTGCTGGATCCTTCCCTGGACGATATATATCTCCTAAACGAAACCGGAAGTTTTATATGGCGTGAGGGTAACGGTAAAAACAGCATAGAGGATATTATAAAAAAAATTTCCCAAGAATTCGACATACCCCGGAAGCAAGCCAGTGATGATACGATAGCATTTTTTAAAAATATAGCTAAAAATAATCCGCCATTATTTCTTTTCTCCGCTACATCCGACAGGTAGTTTATACCCGATGAACTTTCCTCACACGATAGAATATAAAATATTCGATTTTAAAAAAGAATCATACCTTCTCTTCATGCCGCGCGTTATGTGTCTTTTTGAGATAGACGCTATAGTTAAAGATATGTTCGAGAAAGGCGAGAATCTGCAGGAAGAGGAGATTGTTCCGGAGATTTCCCGCAAATACGGACGCGAATCCGTAAAGCAGGCGATTAAGGAGTTAAAACTGACAGCTGAAAAGGGTTGTTTTGTGCCCGGGAGAGAGGGCTTTTTCAGGCGGCTGCTGAGGAATACCGGTTTTCAGCGTCTTGAACTGCATATTGCCAACGATTGCAATATGAATTGCGCTTATTGTTTCGCAAAGGGCGGAAGTTATGATTTGGAAAAATGCTCAAAAATGATGAAATGGGAAACCGCCAGGGCCGCGCTTGACTGGTTTTTGGGCCAGAATAAAGCTAAGGATACGGCCGTATCCATACAGTTTTTCGGAGGCGAGCCCCTTCTTAACGTTGAGGTGCTTGAGAAAAGCCTGGATTATATACAAGACCGGAAAGACAACGGCTTCGATAATTTTACTCATTTGATAATAGGCACTAACGGGACATTGCTTGACGACAGGTCTATTGATATATTAAAAAAACATAATTGCATACCGTGGATATCCGTAGATTTTTCCAGAGAAGACCATGATAAGAACAGGGTTTATAAAAGCGGTAAAGGGACCTATGACGACGTAGTGAAGGGCATAAAAAGGCTTAAAGCGAGGGCGCCGGAATTACCGATAGTGCTTTGCCCGACTTACGAGAGAAAAGAAAATATTTACGAGATTTACAAATTGAAGGAAGAGCTCGGAGCCGAGCAGGTCAACTTCAAGTTTAATTTCGCCCTGTATCATCGTAATGAGGTGGACGATTCTGATTTTTACAAAATATTGGAAAATTGCGGAAGAGAACTAAACGGGGTATTCAAGCGCTGCGTGTCAAGAGGTTTGCCGTTCGAGATATTGCCCGATTACAGATTTTACCATCTTCATACCGGCAGGAATATATATTTCGGATGCGGAGCCGGTAAGAACAGAATAGCGGTCAACACGGACGGAAACATTTTTATGTGTTCTATCGGCATAGGGGATTTTCGTGAAATAGGTGATGTCTCAAAAGGCATATACCGGGAATCTCAGGATGAGATAGATAGAGTTTACATGGAAGCGGCGGAAAGGCATTATGCGTGCGCGGACTGCTGGGCAAGGCGTTTATGTAACGGTATCTGCGTATCAGGCAGAGAGAACACCAGCGTGATTTATGGGGAAAACAGGGGGTGTGATGCGAATCGTTTTCTCTGCGAACTGATGTTAAAAAGTTACGCCACTCTTAGGCCCGAGCATTTAAAAAGGATATACGGCGGCATAGAAACCGGCGCGAAAGAAGCGGTAGAAAAAGCGGCTTTATTGTACGAGGTAAGGGAGCTGAGAAACGCGGGGATGAGGCATATAAGGTACCTTACGCCCGTCAGCGAACTCCTGGCAAAATAAGTGAAGAAACGCCATCTATATATTATATTTATCCTTTGTTTTTTTTACTTTTTCGCTAACTATGCGTGGCTTTCTCAAAACAGAGCTCCGGTAAATTTCGATGAGGGGACTCACCTCTGGACCACTTTCAGGTTCGTCAAAGCGTTCGCAAATCCCGATTATTCCTTCCTGTATGATTTTTCCGGGGCCAATACCACGCACTGGCCGGCACTCTATCATATCTTAGCCTCTGTCTTGAGCGCAACATTTTCTCTGTCATATCCTTTTTTAACCATGGTTAATATACTGTTTTACGTCTTATTGGCGCTGTCACTGTATTCTATAGGCAGGGAAATCCATAGTGCCGGAGCCGGGATGCTGGCCGTAGCAATAGTCTCTTTTTATCCCATAATATACGGGCAGTCGAGGTTATTCATGCTTGATTTTCCTTTGACGGCGGCAGTAACCTTCAGCGTTTACTGCCTGATAAAAACCGACAGGTTTACGAATTTAAAATGGTCCGTTATTTTAGGCATAAGTATGGCCTTGGGGTTTTTTATAAAATGGACATACGTTATTTTTATAACGCCGTTACTGTTTTACGAGCTCTATCGGTACGCAAAATTGTCATTGAAAAATAAATCGAAAATCCTAAACATTTTATATGCTTTCGGCTTTTTGATTCTTTCCGGTTTTATCTGGATTGTGTTTAACAGAGAGAAGGCCGGCAATCTGCTGAATTATACGGTGCTCACAGTCCCTAAGCTTAACGAACTCGGAAAAATTCATCTGACTTTTTATAGCCTGGCTCTAAAGGCCAATAACATCATGCTGTCATTCCCGTTTTTTATTTT
>CAZEGO010000181.1:0-3381 GCA_964511955.1 uncultured Planctomycetia bacterium
AGTTTCTATATCTTCTTTTATCTTGGCTACGTATATTATAGGTTTGCCTGTCTTTCTGTAGGTCCTCATTCCGTCAACCGTGTCTTTGAACATAAGAGCCGGGAGTATGGAAGTAAACACGCTTCCGTAACCGAACATCAAGCCTCCCTCGGTCTTATCTATAGTCGGTATGATATCGGAATTACATACAGGATACTCCCCGTCCTTTAGTTCCATTAACTCGCCTTCCCCGACTCTCTTATAGAATTTGAGTTTCTTTATAAAAGATTCATGGACCTGATCCGTGATTTTCGTCTGAGATTCCACGGTAGAGCCGTCTTCCATCTCGGCTATAAGGTTAGCCCTGTCAAATTCATAGGTAACGGGGTGAACCATGCTTCCCCTGGTATTAAGGAAGTTATAAAGATTCCTGAGAGAAACCTCTTTCAACTGGCCCGTCTCGGAATCTATTCGCGGGATTTCTATCATACCCGCGTCAAAAGCCGCTCCAACTTCCATCAGGTTAGGAGACGAGGTTCCTTCCAGCTCTATTACTCCCTTTGAGACAAGTTCTCTGTCCAGAAGCTCGGCTAAACCGTAGATACTCGATACAAAACTGAAAGTATCGCTCCTCATCCTTATCCCTTTAACCGGATAGTTCTTTACCTTGCCTTCTATGATATCCACCGTATCCTTCAGCCTGTCTTCCCAGGCCGATAATACACTGTCGGAAGTTATTCTGCCTACGACTCTAAGTTGCTCAAACTCTTTCGGATTCACAAGACTGGACTCTGACTCAAGCAGGAAGTTTGTCTTTAGAGGATCGGCGCTCATGAATATGGAAATAGCACCCGGATCTCCGGGAGGGATGAAGTAAAAACCGAAAGCTTTATAAAGCGCCATCAATACTTTAAAAGTGTTACCGCCGTCATCGGAGGACGAGGTAGCGCTGTGTATAGCCACTTTATAATCTTTATCCATAATATAAGACCTTACAAAAGTAGTGGCTCCCTTTCCTCCTCCTCCTATATAAGTTATGTAAGGAGGCGCGTGCGCGTAAGGAGTGGAATAAGAAGGCTTGCTCTTATAGACATTGTGGTCATCAAAGAATCCGCTTAATACTCTTAATACCGGCTCTTCGAGAGACTCACCGGCCTTATACATGGCTCTGACAAACTCCTGCCTGTCTTTGTAAAGACCCAGCGATTGTATGCGTTCTATGTTTTTGGCAGCTCTCGGATCTACAGCTGCGTAGAATTCGAGGTCATCCACTTTGCCGTCATACCTGGCGTAGATACCGTCCACTTTCCTGAAAAACTCTCTTATATCTTTTGACGACTCATAGGCTCCCTGAATCTCCGTTAAAGCGCGATCGAGGTCACTCCCGGGTGTCACAAAAGCCTCTTTATATAAGTCTATCCAGGCGCATCTGTCATCCACATAAGACAGGTTCATGCTGTCGAAGATTTCCTTTACTCTGGATATCTTCTCAAACCTGCTCAGCCATGTCCACTTGTCGTCCCCGCTTAATTTTTTAACTTTTCTTATACCGGCTGTAACTTCCGGATTATACGTCATTTCGTCCAACTCGGATAATGTCCCGGTTACGGAAGACGGTGCCGTCCTGGTCTTAACGGCCAGCTCGTCCATCCAGTAAGTCACGGCTCCCACACCCCTGCCTATGTTCTTGAATTTAGACACCTCGGCCTCAAAATCCCTTCCCACCTCTATATCATCCTGGTTTATATCGACCGCGAATAAAGGAGCATGGTAATTTTCCCTTCCTATGAAAGCAAAAGGCATGTCCTCGGAGCTTGTTCCGAGATTTCCTATTATAAAGGCGTCATCGGGCTTTAAGTCATTCTCAAGGCAGTAATCCACAATAGCGTAATCTTTCCCGGTCCCTCTTCTCCTTATATCTACAGAGGTCTTACCGGCTTCCCTTATGGTGTTTCTCCTGAAAAATCCCACGGTTTCCCTTTCGATCTTGCGGCTGAAAACATAAGAGATAAAATCACGCTCATCCATACTGTCTTCGCGCAGATTCACCTTCGTAAGCTCTCTTGACGGAACGTTCGATATAACTATCTCGGATACATAACCCTCGTTGGTGGTTGTGTTGACTTCGGGTTTCATCTTCTCGAAATTGAAAGTAGGATATCTTCTTGTATACGCGTTTCTCCTCCTTGAATATATGCTTTCCCTGTTATCTCTTATTCTCGTAATAAGGCTCCTGGCTATCCGGGCATCGTCTTTTTGCATAGAATTACGCGCGACAAATTCTTTGTCTATTATAAACTCTCCCCTGTGGTCAAAAGTTATCTTGACCGTTCCCGAGGAGGTATAGAGAATAAGGTTCTGTCTTAAATAGCCCGGTATGTCGTTTATAAACCTCTCTTTCAATTTTTCTATATTGTATAAATTAGCTACCACCACCACGGGATATCCTGATTCAAGTAAATTCAGGAAGGATTCGTAAGCCGGGCTGTCTTTTAAACGGCTGGTGCGCTCCAGATTATACGGCAGGAGTGTCCCGTCCGGGCCGCCCAATATAACGGCACCGAGAGACCTGTCCGCTCTTCTTGTGTATACCGCCTTTTCCTCATTTGATATTTTCCTTCCATGATAAAGATTTCGGGCGCCCTGATTTACAAGCATTCTGGCTAGTAAGAAAGGATGTATGTCCTCTGTGTCACGGCTTGATATTATGTATATAGTTCTGGTTTCGGGATCAAAAGCCGCGTTATCAGGTACTTTTCTTTCCGGTTTTACGTGAACCACTTCTAAAGATTTTAACAGTCCGCTTGCTTTAACTTTTCCTATAAGAGATATGTGTATCCCGTCGCGACGTTCCAATATATCCAGTGCCGCTGAATATACATCCGTGGATTTAATAGATACACCTTTGTCTTTCGGGCCTATGGTTATATCACCGCTGGTTACGAAATTCGTACCGGCATAAGATGTCCCGGCGTCTATCACTACGGGTCTGTTTATGAAAGATTCTATCCTGTCCTTTAAGGTTTTTATTATGTCTTCGTCCAGATCGTCAAGCCTGGCCCTGTCCAATCCTCCGTCCACTATGCTCTGGGATATCCTGTTTATCTCTTCGGCCTGGGACGGGCTAAGCCTTGTACTCAGGCTGTACATGCCTCTCGATGTCCTTTCCAATAATCCTATTTTCATCAGGCTGTCTATCTCAAGCTGTATGGTCGAGGACGAGAACTCTCTTGATTCGATAAGATCTTTTCTCGATATGGATTTTCCTGAGAAATAACTGCCCTTAACCATAAACCTTAAAAGCTCAAGCGGAGAACCCTTCCCTCTGTCTTTAACATCCGTAATCGCCACATACAAAGCTCCCGCGTCACCGTCATTGAGCATCCTTACCGGAGCGTCAAA
>CAZEGO010000182.1:0-3329 GCA_964511955.1 uncultured Planctomycetia bacterium
ATTGCCTTTCCTCCGTAGTATTGGTTTTGGACCATGTATCTTAGGAGTTCCAGGGGTGAGCCTTTGCCGCGGTCCGGCCTGGCCTGTCTTCTTGCCTGATCCATTTCTCTATTTGCTTCTCGTTCGGCACTCCCGCGTTCTCTTCTTTTAGTTACAGTTTTCCTTAAAGGTCTGAATGTCAAAAAGTCTATCCATGACCTTACAAAAGCGTAAACCCCTCCGCCTATACCGCCGGCTATCTTCTGGACTATATTCTTGGAAGGATTCATAAAATATGGCACAAACAACCATCCGAATATCATTATGAACAGGAATGAATTTATAAGTATATTCACGGGATGGAAAGGCGTAAGCATTATAATAGGTATAAGGAGCGAAGCGATATTCGCGGCATATCTATTTTCAGGTTCCTCATATAATGTCTTCCAACTCCTCCTGACAGATATACTCTGACGAGGACTTAAAGTAAAAGCGCCGTAACCTTCTAAGCCTTTCTTGAATTTAGCAGCATGACCGGGAATAAAAGAAGTATAGAAGAAGAATAAATTGGCAAAATCCTTGAACATGAATACAAACAACCCTTTGAAAGCGCCGTATCTCTCCTTATAATAAGCCACTGTCTGGGCATTTACAGACTGAGCAAATATAAAACCTAAATAAGCGAACGCGTAAGCCAGGAACCCGGCTGCCGCAAGGTTTGAGAACGGAGTCATAACAAAACTAAGTCCTAATACCACAAGCAGTACGTTATTAATAATTATAAGCGGTTTTTTACCATAGAACATAGCTGTAAAGAATGTACCAAGTTTTTCTGTCCAGTGTACGTTCTCACTCGCCAGAAACTCCCAGAAAGGCCTGCTTACAAGTATCTCGGCTACGGTAGCGGGAAACCTCAATACAAAAGCCTGCGACTCATATTTGGCCTTCTCCACAGACTGAGGAACGGTTATCATCTCTGTGTGCTTAACTTTATAGCCTTCTGCCAGGGCCCTATTGCTTGCTACTGTATCTTCTGAATTGTATTCCGGAAGTAGTATAGAGGCGTTAAAAGCTCTTTTATGTATAAGGGCCTTTCCGAAATAACCTTCTGAATCTACGACATTTTTTACCCTTTGCACGTCTTTATTCCAGGTACTTTCACCTATTGAGAGGTTACGACTTGTCCGTGTCCAATCCTCGCCGTATATAGTATAAGTTGTGTTCAATATACCGAGGGTGGGGTCATTGAATTGCTCGCTTACCACTGGCATAAACATAAGATCATCAGGATTGAACCTATGCCCTATATCAACCGCGTGTATAAGGTCTGTGGTAATATAAGGTGTAAGTAAACTAAAAGAACCGAACTTACTAAAATGCTGTAACTGACCGCCTCCCGCTATAATAACTTCCGGCATAGTTTCTTTGCCATTTCTTGTCCAGTCAATTAGCTGATTATTTCTGCTATCCCATCCTCCGCTCCAATCTACAACCTGCCAATCGCTATGTCGATTAAGATGATTATTTATAGAAGCACTGCTTCTTTTGGACTCATCAGTGGGAGCCTTGCTGGGGTCTACTCTATATCCATTATAACCTACTATAAATCTCAACTTTCCTTTTGCCCATTTTCTGGCATCTTCCATATTTTTATACCATCCTTTTGCCATAGCAAAAGTGACATAGGCGTCTATATGACTATTTACGGTGCTTTCTACTGTCTTCCACGCATTTTCAAGCCTCCAATTGCACCAGTCTTCTATTAATGCAATTACCTGCTCTTCCGTCATCTGTCCTCTTAAAGCCCTAGTTAAAATATTAACCGCATTCTTTGCAGAATTTACTTTTTTTAATTGTGAAATTAATTTTTTATCCGCGTTCAGGCCTTTTAATTTATATTCAATAAAATATGTCCAATCCGTATTTCGGTATTTTTTCATTAAATTTTCAAATAGAGTTACCGTAAGATTCGGAGTTTCATTTCCTACAATACCTGTTTTAGAATCAAGTTCTTTAAAATTAACCCTATATTTTTCTTCAAAACCTGAGATAACTACTGTAACCGGCTTTACCTGCTCCTTGCTTATCACAGAATGTATATCCGCTACCATATACTTATTAACCAAGGCTTTTATCCTCTCTCTTGCTTCCGCGCTCTTAGGCTCTGATATCTTGCCTGTCAATAAATCCTGGTGTTCTTCTTCTGATATTATAGGACCTTTACCTGCTACGCCGTTTCTCATATCATCCACTACTGCTGTATACATGGTGTCAAAAGCACTTTCACTTCTTAACTGTCTTGCATAGCTTCTTACCTGGCCCCATGTTTTAGCCCTGTCAAGGCCTTCTTTCCTGCCTATGGTTTCCGCCATGCTTCCGTAGTGGAAATACGCCACTGAGAAAAACGACAAAGCCGCGTTAACCCCGAGTATAGCTATGGCAAAAGGTACGGCAACAGCGAGAGTTATAATAGTCGGTGAGAACAATACTACAAGCGCAAAAGTTATAGCATTCCAAACTACCCATGTAGTAACAACTGATCTCCAGAAGGATTTCCCTACTGTTATCTTCCTCTGATCCGTTACATCTCTGGCTCCCTTATAATGAGTTTTGGCGATAAGAGACAGCATCTTGGGTATCATGCTGAAATAGAACTTTACTCTTGCATAAGGATATTGCACTCTGAGGGGCAATTTTACTTTTGCTATCTTCAAATCATTGAACTTGGTTCTCTTAGCATCAAGATATGGCATCCATTTTGAATCTACTAAATTCTGAACCGTAATGTCTTCGGGCAAAGAAATCATAGCAGGATCAAATAATTGTTCATTGCTTCCTATATCAAGTTTCTGATTTTCTTCTGTTCCATATTTATTCATTAAATGATATTTAAAAAGCATTCCTATTTCAAAATGATCCATAACATACCTGCCTCTGCTAATAGGGATAGTAGACGGTCTGGAAGTATCCCTCATATTGCCTAATTTCTGGTTAAGCTGGTCATGTATAACCCCTGTCCAGAAATCTCTATAAACAGGTATATCTCGCTCTGAAATACTATTATCCATAACGCCCATTACTAAATAATCTATGGCAGGCTCTATAATGGCAAGTGAACCGGTCAAAGGAACAATTCTATTTCTTGTTTTTAAATAATCCTCCGTTAAGTAATTGTTCTTTATAAGAAACTCTATTAAATATGACTTCGTGGACGCATCTACAAGGCCTAATTCGTCGGCGTATCGCTGTCTTATATCAGTTCCTCTCTCTCTTAAAGGCACTTTTTTGTTGAGTTTTGCGTGTGAAGTTTTCATGCCCTTCGCGTACATGATATCCGTAGCGCCTCTGCT
>CAZEGO010000183.1:0-3318 GCA_964511955.1 uncultured Planctomycetia bacterium
TATCCTCCTGAGATTCCGTCTTATCGACCTGCATCCCGGTTAAAAAGTCGGTATCGCCGGGATCGTCTATTCTGATTTTTTTAAGCATCTGCTTAACTATTATCTCTATATGCTTATCGTTTATCTTCACTCCCTGAAGCCTGTACACTTCCTGTACCTCGTTTACCAGGTATTCCTGCAATCTTTTTTCTCCGCTCACCTTCAGGATGTCCTGCGGATTTATCGGCCCGTCAACGAGCTGGTCGCCGGCTTTTACCCTGTCACTCTTGTAGACGTTAAGATGCTTGCCGTGAGGTATTATGTATTCCTTTTTCATTCCCGAAGCCGACCTGACTATGATCCTCCTCTGGCCTTTCTTAGAAGTAGCAAACTCTACGATACCATCGATTTCGCTAATCATGGCCGGATCCTTGGGTCTTCTGGCCTCAAAAAGCTCTGCGACCCTCGGCAGACCTCCGGTTATATCTTTTGTTTTACTGACCTGCCTGGGGGTCTTGGCTATAGGCTCTCCGGCCTTTATATTCGCTCCGTCCTGACATACTATGTGAGCCCCGGCAGGTATAGGATAAATAGCCAGCACTTCTTTTTTGCTGTTTTCTATGACTATCTGCGGATGATATTCGCCTCTATGTTCAATTATTACGCGCCCGGACAGGCCGGTAGCCTCGTCGATCTCCTCTACCATAGTCACTTCCTCTATAATGTCCTCGTACCGGACTCTCCCTCCCACTTCGGTTAAAATAGGCGAAGTATAGGGGTCCCATCTCACGAATATAACATTTTTATCTATATCTTCTCCGTCTTTGACGGTTATGACGGAACCCGAGGGAACGGTGTTCTTTTCGAGTTCGCGGCCCGTTTCGTCGTTTATGCTGATCTGGCCGTTTCTGTTGAGCACGATCACGTCACCGGATTCCTGCTGAACCGTTTTAAGGTTATGATATTTAACCGTACCTTTGGACTTGGACCTCAGAAATGATTGCTCTACTATCCTGGATGCAGTGCCGCCTATATGGAACGTTCTCATGGTAAGCTGTGTGCCCGGCTCACCTATTGATTGAGCGGCTATTATGCCGACGGCTACTCCCTGCTCCACCAGTTTTCCGGTGGCAAGATCCCTGCCGTAACACTTGGCGCATACTCCGTGTTTAGTTTCGCAGGTAAGCACGCTCCTTATGCGGATTTTTTCTATTCCGGCTGTTTCTATTCTCTGCGCAGCGGCTTCGTTTATTTCGCTGCCGGCTTCCACAATGATATTATCGGTGATAACATCTGCTATGTTGTCTACGGCCACTCTTCCGATTATCCTCTCTTTCAGGGGGACGACCTCTTCATCGGCCTCTATAATCGCGCTTACTAGAATGCCGTTAAGCGTACCACAATCCTGTTTCCGTATGATTACGTCCTGCGATACGTCGACAAGACGCCTTGTAAGATATCCGGAATCCGCTGTCTTAAGAGCAGTGTCGGCCAGCCCTTTTCGGGCTCCGTGAGTCGATATAAAATATTCGAGAACGGTCAACCCTTCTCTGAAATTCGCGGTAATCGGGGTTTCTATGATTTCGCCCGAAGGTTTCGCCATAAGTCCACGCATACCCGAAAGCTGTCTTATCTGTTGCTTCGAGCCTCTCGCGCCCGAATGCGCCATCATGAATACAGGATTGAACGAATCAAGTTCTGTGAACAATAAATCGGATATCTTATCAGTCGCGTGAGTCCAGATATCGACTATCTTATTGTATCTCTCCCGCTCGGTTATAATACCTTTTCTATACTGGTCCTCTACCTGATTTACCTCTTTTTTGGAGGACATGACCATTTTTTTCTTTTCCGTAGGTATATGTAAATCATTTATCGATATCGAAAGGCCGGCCAGCGTGGCGTACTCAAAACCCAACTTCTTTACCTCGTCAAGAAGTTTAACAGTCACGTCGTGGCCGAACATATCGTAGCAATCCGCGATTACTTTGCTCAGGTTGGATTTTTCCAATGTCTTATTGACAAAAGGCAGCCCCTTGGGAAGCACGCGGTTAAACATGACCCTGCCGGCGGTGGTTTCCAGCAATTCACCGTTTATTACCACTTTTATTTTAGCGTGCATCTCTATTTCTCTGTCGCTTAACGCCAGTTCGGCTTCGCCTATATCCGCGAAAATCCTGCCTTCGCCTTTGAGACCGGGTTTTTCCTGGGTCAGATAATAACACCCTAAAACTATGTCCTGCGTAGGAGTTATAATAGGTCTGCCGTCCGACGGCGAAAAAATATTGTTGGAGGCCAGCATTATTAATCTGGACTCCATCTGCGCTTCCATTGATAAAGGAACATGAACCGCCATCTGGTCTCCGTCAAAGTCGGCATTAAATGCGGTACATACCAGAGGGTGAATCCGTATAGCTTTACCTTCGATAAGAACGGGCTGAAAAGCCTGTATGCCCAGTCTGTGAAGAGTGGGCGCCCTGTTAAGCAATACGGGATGGTCTTTTATTACGTCATCCAGTATATCCCACACCTCAAGCCTTGCTTTCTCTACCATTCGCTTCGCGCTTTTTATGGTATGGACAAAGCCTTTTTCCTTTAATTTCTTAATTATAAAAGGCTCAAAAAGTTCAAGTGCCATTTTTTTCGGCAATCCGCATTCCCACAGCCTTAATTCAGGGCCGATGACAATAACGCTCCTTCCGGAATAATCCACCCTCTTACCTAAAAGATTCTGCCTGAACCTGCCCTGTTTACCCTTTAACATGTCGCTCAAAGATTTTAAAGGCCTGTTAGCGGGCCCTAAAACAGCTTTTCCGTGCCTTCCGTTGTCAAATAGAGCGTCTACTGCCTCCTGAAGCATCCTCTTCTCGTTGCGTATGATGATATCGGGGGCTTTTAATTCTAAAAGCTTTTTCAACCTGTTATTCCTGTTTATTACCCTGCGATATAAATCATTCAGGTCGCTTGTGGCGAATCTACCGCCCTCCAGAGGCACCAAAGGTCTTAAATCGGGCGGGATTACGGGAATCAAATCCATTATCATCCAATCCGGCCTGTTATTGGATTTCTTGATGGCCTCTATGGATTTTAATCTTTTTAATATTCTTCTTTTGTTCTGTTCCGACTTCTGCTCGCCGAGCTCCAGTTTAAGCTCTGTCACCAGAGTCTCTACGTCTATCTCTTTCAACAACTCTCTTATCGCCTCGGCACCTATCATCGCCTTGAACCTTGAGCCATACTCCTCAACACACTGACGGTATTTTTCTTCGTTTAAAAGCTCTTTTTTCTTTAACGGTGAGTCACCGGGCTCGATAACTATATACTCTTCGTAATACAAAA
>CAZEGO010000184.1:0-3290 GCA_964511955.1 uncultured Planctomycetia bacterium
TTATCAATACACCGTTTATGTCAATAAAATTTTCTGTAACGCTTACAAGCCTTGTCTCACCGTCATTAGTGGTCCTCTCGTCCCAGTAAGTATACTGAACGGAACTTACGGAGGTCATGTTATAGTCATAGGTTTCCGTGACTTTTACTATCCTCGTGCCACCCGTAGTGTCTCTTGAGTCATAATATATCCTTTTTATGGAGGTGGGAGCGTCCATTATGCCGTATTCATGCCCTTCGACTATATTTACGACGTAAGAACTATAACTAAGGCCTTCGATGTCTGCCGTATAGCCGGACAGTCCCGCATAATCACCCGAATTTATCATGTCAATTATAGAATCGGCTTTCGCGGAGTCCAGGTTCCCGGCGAGATAATCCCTGAGCATTTCCTTTTCCCTGTCGTTCATCGCGCTGAGATAATACCTCGCCTCCTGATCATTTGCTGGGTCATCGTCAAGAAGTTTTCCCAAAGCATCCAGAGCGCCACTAATCTCGTCTATCCTGTAATAACTCTTCTCGCATGATGTCCAGTCGGATATGCCCAGTAAGTATGTAAGCGTATAAGTGACTATGGTGTTGCTGCCCGCCACGGACTCAACGGCTTTGAATATTCTCTGCTCGCTGGTCTCAAGGCCGAATTCCTCCACTTTTATATGAGTTACTACCCTTAAACCTATACTTTCGCCGGTTACAGGATTAGTGACTTCTTCCACGTCTTTCCATATAATCTGAGTGGAGGTAAGAATGCCCGATTCATAAGTCTCGACCACTGTCTCTATATAACCGTCCGATACCCATTCGGGATCGTCTTCTACCCATACGTCCTCATATTCGGGCACCCATACCGAATCGGGCGTCGGATCTTTTACCCAATTGCCGAACTCGTCTTCCCAATGCCCTCTGCCGGTGTCACGCTGTTCATAATGTCCTCTTTCTTCCCAGTGGCCCGCGACACGTTTATATTCAAACTGGATAGAAGTAGGCATGCTCATCAAGCTCGGGTCATAATACGCCCTCACGTTTATAACCGAACCGTCCCTTAATATCGTGTAGCTTTTCTGTATCTGCGTCAGGAAATATCCTTCGGGATTCGTGAAATCGCCCTCAAATGTCTCTTTAACGGTCACGATCTTTGTCTCGGTGGTGTTGTTAATCGGGTCGGTAATTACCGTGTCTTCCATGTAATAGTAATAATCCATGGACTGTTGGTGCTGATAACTGCCAAGCTGTATCCAGTTCTCGACCACTTTCACTGTCCTGGTCCCGCCAAGCTCGGTATCTACTTCATCGTAATATATTTTCTGTATGCTCGTAGGATCGGTAAGACCTAACTCGTAGACCTCTATTATGGTGGCAAGGCGCCCTTTATAGATATCGCTGTATTTTTTCTGTGTGGAAGTCACGAACACGTCACCGGCGTTTGTTAGGTAGGCGGAAGAGCCCGAGTCGGAAGTTACGCTCGTCTCCGTTATATTACCTTCGTAAGTTTCGGTAAAGGTAACAACCCTGTTAAGAGAGGTGTCTAATATTTTCCAGGTCCTTTCGACAGATATAAAGAGTCCCAGTTCGTAATTCTCTCTGTAAGTAACAACCCTGTTCTTTATATTCGTTCCCGTTATGGGATCCCCCGCGTTTTCAAGGTTTTTCCATATTTTGGTCGTGGAAATGTGCACTGAATTCTCGTATGTATCCACCACCGTTATAAGCCTTCTCTGAGCGGCTCTTGTACCGGCTTCTTTGTAGCTATATTGAACCGAAAGCGGAATATCCAGGCCAGTGCTGAAATATACCGTAACTCTCTTGACTTTACCGTCATCTACCAAAGAGTATTCCCACTGGGAACCCGTAAGAATGGCGTCAGACATGCCCTGTGCCGCGCCGGGGGTAAACTGTCCTTCGTACGTTTCGATTACGGTAACGACTCTGCTTTCTTCGGATTCGCCGTCTTTAGTGTATATAGAATCCTTAAGCTCATGATATACATACTCGACCGACTCTACGAAAACTTCGCTTCCGAAGGGCATCCTGTTCTCTATAACTTTTACGACCCTGGTTTCTCCGGAACTTATTTCCCTGCTGTCATAATAGGTATATTTTATGGAAACAGGATCTGATAAACCGTATTCGTATGATTCCGTCACTTTTATAATTTTCTCAGGAGTGCCGAAAGGATTAGGATATTTGCTATTACCCGTAATGTAGTCATCGAGTTTGTCGTAATAAGATTTTTCTATCGCGGTGGGCTCACTCATGCCCAACTCGTAAGTGACGGTATAAGTGACTAATCTTTCGTTCCCGCTTCTTACGGTTTCCTTATGTTTCCATGTCTCATATGTAGCAATCTCCTCACCGAATTCATAGACCTTGGTGACGGTAACAAGCTTGAAGCCAATGTCAGTGCCGTCTATAGGATGCGTAACCCGTTTTTTCTCCTTCCATATCCTGTATACCGTCTTTATGGCGGCAGAGAAATCACCGGACGTAAGCACGTCTTCCAAAACACCCTCGTAGCTGACTCTGTAAGTGACAGGAGTGCCGGATTCCATGCTTTTCCATTGGTGCTGTATGTAAATAAGTTGGCCGGCCTCGTAGTATTCGGTCTGGGTGATCACTTTTGAACCCTGCGAGGTGTTATTTATGGGGTTAACCGCCTCGCCGAATTTTTTCCATGACTTCTGAACTGATATAGCGGTAGACAGACCTATTTCATAGCTTTCCCTTATGGTAACGGAAACATCGGAACCTTCTCTTTCCTCTATCTCCTTATAAGATAACTGTATAGAAATAGGGGTATCAAGCAACCCGGGCTCATAATAAGCGCTGGCTTCTTTTACGATACCCTCATGTAATACAATATAATCCTTTTGAAGCTGAACAAGGAACGCGGTATTGAAAGCTCCGTCCGTGTTCAATCCGTCCTCGAACGCGCCTTCATACTGTTCTATAACGGTAACAACGCGGCTGGATGTAGTCGAATGGTCTGCCGGGTCTTCTATTATCGAGTCGTCGTATTTATGATATACATACTGAATCGATTCGGCGTAATAAGTCCCTCCGAGAACTATGAAGTTCTCTATTACTTTTACAAGCCTTGAGTCTCCGTCCGAAACTTCTCTTTCGTCATAATATACATATTGTACCTGGGTCGGCTCGTTTATCCCGTACTCAAACTGCTCTATTACCTTTACCACCTTTGTTTCACCGGTAGCTGTCGTAACCTCGGCGTAATATATTTCCTGAGTCGCCACCGGATCGCTTAATCCCTCAAGCATGGGCTCATAACTTTCC
>CAZEGO010000185.1:0-3290 GCA_964511955.1 uncultured Planctomycetia bacterium
AAAATACGTACACGATCCCGAAAAAAACCTTATCACCGTCGAGGATCCGGTGGAGTATCAGATACCGGGCGTGAATCAGGTAACGGTAAAGACAGACGTGGGGCTCACCTTTGCCGGTTCGCTCCGGTCTATTTTAAGACAGGATCCGGACGTTATTATGATAGGAGAGATAAGGGATTTCGATACGGTGGATATAGCTATAAAGTCCGCGCTTACGGGACATCTTGTCCTGTCGACCCTGCATACGACAACGGCCTGCGGTTCGGTAGTGAGACTTATTAACATGGGAGTTGAACCTTTTCTTATAACCTCGTCTGTTGTGGCTATCGTGGCTCAGAGGCTTATAAGAAAGTTGTGTCCTAAATGTAAGGAAGCGTATAGACCGACGGAATCGGTTCTGCAGGGCCTAAAGCTTAAACTTTCCGATAAGGCCGTTTTTTACAAGCCTGAAGGATGCGATAGTTGCACGAACACCGGTTATAAGGGCCGGGTAGGTATATGCGAGATACTGAGCCTCAGCCCCAAAGTCAAAAACCTTATTTTGTCCAAAGGGCGTGAAAGCGAGATAAAAGAGTTGGCTCGCAAAGACGGCATGAGGACGCTTCGCGAAGACGGTTTGTCCAGAGTGACGGAGGGAGTGACTAGCCTGGAGGAAATATTAAGGGTAACTATCGGCGATGAGTAAAACACTGCACGACAGATTGAGCGATGCGCTCATAAAAAATAATATTCTGAGCGAAAAAGACGTAAAGGCCGCTAAAAACCTTCAGGCCAAAAAAGGCGGAAGCCTTAGAGAGACCCTTTTAAAAGAGGGTTTTGTTACGGAAGAAGACCTTATGTCCGCTATGAGCGAGGTCTTTAATATACCGGCGATAAACCTGTCGAGATATAACATAGAAAAAGACTGCGTACAGCTTATTCCGGAAAAACTGGCCCGGCAGTATAACGTAATAGCGATATGCAAGCTTGGCACTACCGTTATAGTGGCCATGGTGGATCCTCTCGATGTCTTCGCTGTGGACGATCTGAAAATACTCACCAAAAGCAATATAGAGCCCGTGCTGAGCACCAGGACAGAGATCGCAAAAGCCATTGATAAGTTTTACGCTTCCACCCAGAAGACTCTCTCGGAGATAATAAAAGACGGGGAAGAAGAGAGCGGCCTTGAAGTCGTATCGGATTTTCACGAAGAATTCGATATAAGCGGGGCCGCAGCCGAAGGCGAAGAGGCCCCAATAGTACGGATGGTGAATCTGATACTCCTGGAAGCCCTTAAGAAGAGAGCATCCGATATACACGTGGAGCCAGAAGAGAGCGAACTACGAGTACGATACAGGATAGACGGAAATCTCCACGAGGCATTAAAAATACCGAAGAAAAACCAAAACGCGGTCCTGGCACGCCTTAAGATAATGTCCGGCATGGATATAACGGAATCGAGAGTGCCGCAGGACGGCAGATTTAAAATACGCGCGCATAAGAAAGAGGTGGATTTCAGGGTGTCCTCTTTACCCACCTCGTTTGGGAGCAAGGTGGTTTTGAGAGCCCTGGATAAATCGAATCTTTCCATAGGGCTGGATAATCTCGGTTTTTCCAAACACGCCATTAAAAATTTTAAAGACGCTATTGCCAATCCTTTCGGTATGATATTGGTTACAGGCCCTACGGGAAGCGGTAAGTCGACGACCCTTTATTCCGTACTTAATCAGCTAAATTCGCCGGATAAAAATATCATGACGATAGAAGATCCGGTGGAATACCAGGTAGAAGGCATAACACAGATACAGGCTAACGCCGATATAGGGCTGACGTTCGCCAGCGGCCTCAGGTCCCTGCTGAGGCAGAGCCCGGATATTATAATGATAGGAGAAATAAGAGACGCCGAAACAGCCGATATAGCTATAAAGGCTTCTCTGACGGGGCAGCTGGTTTTGAGCACTCTGCATACTAACGATTCTGTTACCGCTATCAGCAGGCTCAGGGATATGGGGGTGGAGCCTTTTCTTATAGCTTCGTCGGTGATATTGGTAGCCGCGCAGAGATTGTGCAGGGTTATGTGTAAGAGCTGCAAAGGAAAAGGCGGCAAATGCTCCAGATGTTCCGGCACGGGTTATTACGGACGGCGCGCGGTCCTTGAAGTTCTTGCCGTGGATGATAAGATTCGCGAGATGACCATAGAAAGAGTTTCGGCCGAGCAGATAAAAGAATATGCTGTCTCAAAAGGCATGAAAACGCTTTATGACGACGCTATGGAAAAATATAAAGAGGGCATTACCACCAAAGAAGAAGCGCTAAGGGTTGCGTCGGAAGACTAACATCAGCGACAGGGGGTACGGGGTAAGGGACATGGAAAATATTTTAAACTTTTATACCTTTAAACTTTCATGCTAAAGCTATGCCTACATTCAGATACGTAGCCAAAGAAAACACAGGAAAAACAGTAAGCGGTACATTGGATTATTCCGATAAGTCGCTTTTGATAGAGACTCTCCGTAAAAAGGGCCTCGTGATTATATCCATAAACGAGACACAGAGACGTAAATCCGCTTTCGGATCAAATAAGGTAAAGCTCGATGATATAGTGGTATTTTCAAGACAGCTTGCCACGATGGTGGACAGCGGTATACCACTGGTGCAGGCGATGGATATTTTGCATGACCAGGTGGAAAAGGCGAATTTTAAAAACGTCATCGCAGCTATACGCGACGATATAGAAGTGGGCAGCAGTTTTTCCGAAGCACTTACCAAACACCCGTCGGTTTTTTCGGCCCTTTACATAAACATGGTGAAGGCGGGTGAGTCGAGCGGTTCTCTGGATGATATACTGGACCGACTGGCAAGCTATCTCGAAAAATCCAATGCCCTGCAGAGAAAAGTAAAGTCCAGCCTTGTATATCCCGCCGTGGTCGTCTCGATGGCGTTTCTTATTACGCTGGTAATGCTTTTAAAAGTCATCCCTACATTCAAGGGTATCTTCGATATGCTTGGAGGGACATTGCCCCTTCCGACAAGGATACTCATCCTGGTCAGTGACACCCTGAGAAATATGTTTTTATATCTGGTGGCTGTTGTGGGAGTGGTGGCCTTCTCCGTCGGCAAGTATGCAAGAACTCCTCAGGGTAGGTACGCTTTTGACAGAATGCTTTTAAGGCTACCCATACTGGGTGAGCTTTTCCGAAAAGTAGCCGTAGCTAAGTTCACCAGGACATTTTCGACTCTTGTGAAGAGCGGCGTGCCAATACTTGTTTCGCTGGAGATAGTGGGTAAGACCTCGGGTAATACAGTCATAG
>CAZEGO010000186.1:0-3169 GCA_964511955.1 uncultured Planctomycetia bacterium
GTTTAACTTTATAAAAAACTATCATTTACCCGTATTCTTCAAAACATCCCCGCGATTATCCTCCACGCCGCCTTTTTGATTTATATAACCGCCTCTATGTATTTTTAACTAAATATTTAATTCAGCCAAAATGCAAGATATATTTTATCGGCGTTTCTCCGGGTAATGTTTTTTATCCCGATTATTTGACCTCCCTTTATCCCTTGAACGTTTCCGTTCGCGTATAAGGTCCCACTGTTCTTCGGTTAATACATCTTTAAACCTTATAAGAGATTCGGTTCTGGCCCGGAGCTGTTTTTGCTGAATATCTGAAATTTCTTCAATGATTTGATTAACCTGTTCCCGGTCTATATCTTTTTGGGATAATTCTGCCCGCAACAGTTCCTGTTTATCTTTCAGGGAAGAGCGCAGCTCATTTTTTTCGTCATCCTCCTTACTTTTATGCTCTTCAAGTTTTTCTTTCTGTTCTTCCGTCAAATTAAGGTCCTTGCCCAGGCGTTTTTCCCATGAATAATCTTTTTTTGAATAGTCTTTTTTTGTTTTTAAACTCATTCGTTCGGAACTTTTTTCTTCTCTTACCTCTTCTTTTCTCCTTGAGCCTGCTGCCGAAAGATTTAATTCCGGCAAACAGAACATAAACCCGACTAAAACTATCATTAATTTAGTGTTCATTTTATTCTTTCACCTCTTATAAATTTCCCCGTTTAAGACCATATCAATCACCGAACCGCCTCCATCATTATACGCATAGGCCGCCTCGGATGAGAACTGTTCGCTGTAAATATAATCTATCTCCCGGAAAAGGTACTCTTCGGCATTAAATCTGTTTTGGCTGCGTATATTCCCAAAATAAACTATCACTAAAATTGCAGCTGCCGCGGCAAGCGGAACCCATACTTTTTTGAAAAACGGTATTTGAACAGTTTTTTTGTCAGTTCTATTTCTTTTCAGCCTTAAATCTATCTTTTCCCAGAGACCGGGCGGTACGTCAGGTAAATTTTCCGCCGAGGCTTTAAGAGCTTCCCTATCCCCGCTTTGCACGGCCCTGATAAGATTCTGTTTATTCTATCTTCTTTCATTAAATTAGACATTTTACCGGTACAAAAAGTTTCATATCCGAATCCATTAAAGGTCCCCGGGTAAGAACCCAGCTCTTTAAAACTTTCCCTATCTCAAGCCAGAAATCATAATGAAGCGTCGAAGCTTTATGTTTCTGTACTACGAATAACGGGTAAAAAAATAACTGGCACTTGTATTTTATACTTTTTATAGTTGTTCAAAATATTAAACAGAGAAGTCAAAAAGACAGGTCAACCATTATTTAGGGCCCAGTGAAAAAGTATTTTTTTTGAATTTCATTAATGCTCTGCCTTCAGGCTAATTTGCTTTTTTTTGATTTTTACAGCCTCTGCTCTAAAACCCTTAGCTTTTTCAGCTCATTTCTCTCAGCCGACCAACTTCTCCCGCTCAATTTTTCTGATTTTCCTACACCCGTCCGTAACTCCCCGTAATTTCAAGTTCGAGATGATATTCAGCTTTGCCATCGCTTTAGCGCCGTGTCCAGATTCATCATCATAAGGCCCAATCTTACCCAGATCCTTTCTCCCTCTTTTGTCCTGTAACCGATCCGGTCAAGTCCGTAATGAGTCTTGGCATGACCGATTATGCCTTCCATCCGGCTGCTTCTCTCTTTCTGTCTTTCCTTTACCCACTGCCGGTGTTTTAATCCCTCTTCGGTTTGAGCCTTTCTCCCCAGAGGCTTGAACCCGGCTTTTATCCCTTCCTCTTTTAACTTCCTCCGGTTTTCACGGTTCCCGTATATCTGATCCCCCGTTACAGCTTCCGGCTTTTCACCGAACCGTTCCCCGTAGATCTCAATACTTTCCCACAGCTTTCCTCCCTCGTTAAAATTATCGCTATCAATATGGTCCAGAAAAGCATATCCGTCAACATGGCTTATCTGCGCCTTAGGCCCGAATTCTACACCATCTCTTGCCTTGCCTCTCACAACAGGACGCACCCATGGCTGACAAAAACTGACAATCCTGTCTTTTACGCTGTAGGTTCCTTTTTCATGCATCTCTTGCTGCTGTTCATATATTTTTTTTGCCGATTTGTAGTTACCATCAAAATCTTTACTGATCTCATAATCTCTTTTTTTCAGCTCTTCAATGAGTATTGCCATATGGCCTAGATTTCTTCTGACATAGGACAGCATCTTTTTCCGGGCTGTCCTAATTGCTTTTTTTCCCTTCCTCTTTTTCTTCGCAAAATTCAGATAATCTTTCCGGGCCTTCCTCGGATATGTCCTTATCGTTTTCTTTGCTATGTCCAGCTTTTTGCACGCTTCTTTTATATATTTCTCCAGCCACATCCTTACCTCGTTCAATAGCCAGATATCCGTAGGAAACCTTATCGCGCTGGGGAACACTGTTGCATCTACCATTACTCCACGCCAGTTTATCAGCTTGTGCTTTTTCAGTGTCTTCAATATCGACTTCTCCATCTTTTTAAAATACTCTTCTCCCAGCCGACTCCGTATTTTACTCAAACTGCTCCTGTCAAAAAGGGTTTTTGTATTAAAACTGGTAAGCCCGCAAAACGCCTGCAAATACGGATTTTCCTGTATGTCGTCGCGGATTTCCGCATCGCTTGCCTTTTTCTTATATTTTACCAGCATCGCTCCTATTATCAGCCGGGCGTCTTTTGCCGGCCGGCCTATATTTGAAAAATACTTCGCATACTCATCTTCCAACTCATCCCAGGGTACCAGGGCTTCAAGTTTCAGCCATCTGTTATCCTCATTCAAAACTCCGCCAAACGGCATTAATTCCTTGAATCCCGGGAACGGCTTGGTCTTTCTATCTTTTTTTCTGTACATATGGGCTCCTTCGCTTTTTTAAAAGCGCAAGGTTTTCAGGTGGTTTTCCACTTTTCCCTTGCGCTTTGCTGTTATTTCCATACCCATATTATACTTGTTTGTCGTCGATATTTCAACGAGTTTAGACTTTTTCACATCGCCCTAAATATTTCAGTCTTTCGGCTATTTAAGCCCCGTGGAGGTGATATATCATTTGTCAAATTTTACATCTTTTAAATCTAACGCTGATGATTATATCGGTAAGGAAATCGGACTATTGGTGCCCCTGCTGTTTAAATAAAACCATAA
>CAZEGO010000187.1:0-3148 GCA_964511955.1 uncultured Planctomycetia bacterium
ACAAGCTTTTCGCTTGTAATTAAATTATATTTTATGAATAAAAAAGCTTTAGTTACCGGAGCCAACGGTATGCTGGCGGACGCTCTGTGTCCTTTAATGAAAGATGACGGATATTCCGTTATAGCTACGGATATAGTGACGGGAGACGGCATTTCAAAATTAGACATAAGGGATTCTTCGGAAGTCAGGGGTTTCATAAATAAGACGAATCCCGATCTAGTTTTTCATCTCGGAGCGGAAACCAATGTCGATAAATGTGAGCTTGAGCCTGAGCACGCTTACGAGACCAATTCGAAAGGTACTGAGAATATAGCTCTTGCCTGCAGGGAGCGTGATATCCCCATGGTCTATATAAGCACAGGGGCTGTTTTTGACGGGGAAAAGGAGACCGGATATACGGAAGACGACATCCCGAACCCCATAAGCGTGTATGGCAAAAGCAAATTAAAAGGAGAGGAAATAATCAAAAATCTTTTGACCGGGTATTACATTGTGCGGGCCGGATGGATGATAGGCGGTTATAATAAAGATAAGAAATTTGTGTGGAAGATAATACAGTTTTTGAAGTCCGGGAAAGATATTTCCGCTGTTACGGATAAAAAAGGCACGCCTACTTTTACGAGAGATATGGCAAAAGGGATAATCGATATCGTCTCTACGGAGAAATACGGTGTATATCATTGTGTCAACAAGGGGATTTGTACACGCTTCGATATAGCCGAGAGAATAGCCGAATACATGGACATGAAAGATATTAAGATTAAAAGAGTTACTTCCGAGGCTTTTCCTCTGCCGGCTCCGAGGGGCAAGTCAGAAGCTCTTTTAAATAAAAAATTATCCGAATTGAATATGAATAAAATGAGGCCCTGGCAGGACGCGCTTAAGGAATACATAGAAGAGATTAAATGAAAAAAATAAAAGTGCTTTTTATAGAGCCGTACCCTACGGAAGGGCCGAGCAGCAGGTACAGGGTCGAGCAGTATGTACCTTACCTGAAGGATAACGGCATAGATCCTCTCGTACGGCCTTTTGTGTCATCCGATTTTTATAAAATCCTTTATAAAAAAGGGTTTTACGTGAGAAAGTTTTTATTTTTCACGCAGTCTGCTTTAAGAAGAGCCTTTGACCTGTTGCGGGCTTATAAATCGGACGTTATATTTATACATCTCGAGGCTTTTCCTTTCGGGCCGCCTGTTTTTGAGTTTATATGTTCAAGGGTTTTTAAAAAAAAGATAATATATGATTTGGATGACGCGATTTATATGGGCATCACGAGTCCCGCCAACGGGATGATAAAGTTTTTAAGATGTCCTTCAAAGATACCTCGGATAATAAAGATGAGCGCTCATGTAATAACCTGTAACTCTTATCTGGCTGATTACGCGAAAAAATATAACGATAATGTAACGGTAATCCACACGGCGGTGGATACAGAGAAATTCAAGCCGCGCGAGGAGAAAACAACAAACCACGTACCGGTTCTGGGTTGGATAGGGAGTCACAGTACGGCGGTGTACCTCGAGGAGTTAAAAGACGCCTTATCCCTGCTTTCGAAAAAAGCCGATTTTATCCTGAAAATAGTAGGAGCGGGTTCTCATAGTATAGCAATAGAAGGTGTTAAAAAAATAAATACGGACTGGAGCCTTGATGAGGAAATAGAAGAATTCCAGTCTCTGGATATAGGTGTCTACCCTTTGCCGGATAATGACTGGACAAAGGGCAAGACAGGGTTTAAGACTATACAGTATATGAGCGTGGGGATACCGTGTGTGGTTTCACCTGTGGGAGCCAATGGGGATATAGTGAAAGAAGGCGTGAATGGTTTTTTTGCCGATAGTACGGAAGAATGGGTGGATAAGCTTTTGAGACTTATAAACGATAAGGATTTGAGGGAAAAAATAGGAACGGAAGGCCGCAAAACAATAGAGGAAAGATTTTCATTAAAGAATAACGCGTCTAAGTATTTGGAGATTATAAAAAAGGTTACGGGTTGTTAGATCTTTTTTAGATTAAATATTATGAGATTGATTCGCCTCGCTCACAATGACAGATAGCGACGATTGTCATTGCGAGCGAAGCGAAGCAATCTCGGAGAAGGTTGCTTTTAAAACCTTTGAAGCTAATATACTATTATGCTTAAAAACGAAAATATAATCTGTATATCCAGTATTGATTGGGATTTTATCTGGCAGGGACACCAGGAGATTATGTCTACTCTGGCCCGTAACGGCAACAGGGTGCTTTTTATTGAAAACACCGGAGCCAGGGCCCCGGGGATAAGGGACTTTTCGCGCATAAAGAGCAGGATTAAAAACTGGATGAGAGGCGTTAAGGGGATTAGAAAAGAATCCGATAATCTCTATATATATTCGCCGGTCATACTGCCGTTCCCTTATTCTAAAATAGCCAAATGGATAAACCATCATCTTATTTTTTCGACGCTGGATAAATGGATGAGGATAACGGATTTCACCGATCCTGTAGTATGGACTTTTCTGCCGACCCCTTTGACCATGGACATAGCCGACAGTATCGTAAAAAAACTCTTTATATATTATTGTATAGACAGTTTTTCGGCTAGCTCGAAAGCCGCCAAAAAAATCTCGAAATCGGAAAAGAATCTTTTAAAGAATAAGGCCGACCTGGTATTTACCACGTCCGGGGCCTTATATGATTATTGTGCTAAGTATAATAAAGAGGTTTATAATTTCCCGTTCGGCGTTAATTTTGAAAAGTTCGAGAGTTACAGGCAGAAGGACAGCCCTTTACCCGAAGAATTAAAAGATGTTAAAAAACCGATAATAGGCTACGTAGGCGGCGTACACAGGTGGATTGATAAGAAATTAATACGTTTTCTGGCTGAAACCTGCCCCGATTATTCTTTTGTCTTTGTGGGGCCCCTGCAGTGCGATGTGGGTGATTTGAATAGATTCAAAAACGTTTATTTCCTGGGCAAAAAAGAACACGACCGGGTCCCTCTCTACGTAAAGGCGTTCGACGCCTGTATAATACCTTACTTCATAACCGACTATACTAAGAACGTATACCCTACCAAGCTGAACGAGTATCTGGCCATGGGTAAGCCCGTCGTCTCGGTGCCTTTACCTGAGGTCGTGGGATTCAACAAAAAAAATAATGAGGTAGATCG
>CAZEGO010000188.1:0-3129 GCA_964511955.1 uncultured Planctomycetia bacterium
TACAAACTAATCGAACCTAAATGGCAGAAAAGGTGGGATGATATCGGGTTGTTTAAGATGGACCCCGGTTCTTCCAGGAAAAAATATTACTGTCTCATGATGTTCCCTTACCCGTCCGCTTCATTACACGTCGGGCACGGCAGGAACTACATTATAGGGGACGTGGTCGCCCGATATAAGATTATGCGCAAATTCAATGTACTCGCGCCCATGGGGTGGGACGCTTTCGGTCTTCCGGCGGAAAACGCGGCCATAAAAAACGGTACCCATCCTAAAACTTCCACTTTTAACAACATAAAGACGATGAAAAGACAGCTGAGGTCATGGGGTACGGGATATGATTGGGACAGGGAAATAGCTTCATGTTCTCCCGATTACTATAAGTGGACGCAGTGGATATTTATCCAGCTTTATAAAAAAGGCCTAGCCTACAAGAAGAAGGCCTCCGTCAATTGGTGCCCTTCATGCAATACCGTTCTCGCGAACGAACAGGTAGTGGACGGCTTATGCGAACGGTGTTCAACGCAAGTTGACCTGAGGAACCTTGAACAGTGGTTTTTTAAAATTACGGACTATGCTCAGAAGCTCTCGGACGACCTGGCACTGCTGAAAGACTGGCCCGAAAGGGTAAAGATAATGCAAAAGAACTGGATAGGCAGAAGCGAGGGCGTAGAGATAGATTTTAGACTTTCGGATTCCGAAACTATCCTAAGATGTTTTACCACAAGAGTGGACACTATTTACGGAGCGACATATATGGTGCTTGCACCCGAGCATCCTCAAATTGAGGAGATTATAAAAGATTCTAAAGAAAAGAAAAAGATACGAGTTTTTATAGATAGAGTAAAAAAGGAAAGTATTACCGACAGAGTGGGCACCGAAACCGTAAAAGAGGGTGTTTTTACCGGAAAGCACGTAATAAACCCGGTAAATAACAAAAAAATACCTTTATGGATAGCCAATTACGCGCTGATGGAATACGGTACCGGCGCGGTTATGGCGGTTCCCAGTCATGATCAGAGAGATTTCGAGTTTGCCGAGAAATACGGTTTGCCCATGGAAGTGGTTATAGATAATCCCGAAACGAGCCTCGATGTTCGAGCTATGAAAGAAGCGTACGTTGAAAACGGTGTGATGGTAAATTCGGACCAATTCGACGGGATATCCAACACGGAAGCCATGGAGAAAATAGCCGATTACATGGAAGAACGGAGCATGGGGAAAAGAAAAATTCATTATAAATTGAGAGATTGGCTTATCTCAAGGCAGCGGTACTGGGGCGCTCCCATTCCGGTCGTATATTGCGACAAATGCGGCGTACGGTCTGTCGACGAGAAAGATTTACCGGTGATTTTACCGGAGAAAGTGAGTTTTAACCCGCAGGGAGAATCGCCGCTTAAATATGTAAAAGAATTTACAGAGGCCGTTTGTCCTCAATGCGGCTCTAAGGCCGCGCGCGAGATAGATACCATGGATACTTTCGTGGATTCCAGCTGGTATTTTTTGAGGTACCTCTCTCCGCGGAACGACCAAAAGGCGTTCGATAGAAAAATCGTCGACAAATGGCTGCCGGTGGACCAGTACATAGGAGGCGTAGAGCATGCTATACTGCATCTTTTGTACTCCAGGTTTATAGTAAAAGTTCTGCATGATATGGACTGTCTCGGATTCAGCGAGCCTTTCGCGAAACTTTTTACGCAAGGTATGATAGTCAAAGACGGCGCCAAAATGTCTAAATCAAAAGGGAATACCGTAAGCCCGGACGAACTTATAAATAAATACGGGGCCGATACGGTAAGGTTTTACACTTTGTTCATAGGTCCGCCCGAAAAAGACGCCGAATGGAACGACAGGGGAGTCGAAGGAGCGTGGAGGTTCTTGAACAGGGTGTGGAGATTAGTCGAACAGATTCTAGAGCTCAAGGCTCAAGAGACTCAAGACTCCCGCCACGGCGGGCAGGCAAGACTCAAGACTCCCGCCACGGCGGGCAGGCAAGACTCAAAAACAAAATCTTTAAATAGAAAGACACATGTTACCATCAAGAAAGTTACCGAAGATATGGAAGGCGCGTTCCATTTTAATACTGCCCTCAGCGCGATAATGGAGCTTGTCAACGAAACTTATTCTTATATCAGCCTTCAGCCTTCAGCCTTCAGCCTTCAGTTGGAAGAATCTGTAAAAATAATAGTGATTCTTCTTGCTCCTTTTGTTCCGCATATCGCGGAAGAGATGTGGGAAAAAATCGGTAACGAAAAAAGTGTATTTGAGGCAGAATGGCCTTCATACGACGAAACAGCGCTTGCTCAAGAAAGGATAACGTTGGTTGTTCAGATAAACGGGAAGGTCAGGGCCAAGATAGAAGTACCCTCGGGGCTTAGCGACGAAGACCTCAAGAACGCGGCATTGAAAGACCCGTCCGTAACGGATAAACTTTCGGGAAAGAGACCTAAAAAAGTAATAACGGTAAAAGGCAGGCTTATAAATCTGGTTGTTTAAACATAAAATATGAGACTTAAATTAATTCCCCTCACTATTCTCATATCGATCCTTTTTACGCAAATCCTCCATGCCGATACTCTATACCTGAAAAACGGGAACAGGGTTTCCGGTATTATAACAAAAGAAACCGAAGAAACCGTGGAAATAAAAATAAACATAGGTGCGACCGTGAGTTTCGCGCGTACGGATATAAAGCAGATAATAGTGGATGACGATAGCCACGCGAAAATAAAAGATGAATGGGAAATCGAGAAGACCAGGAGGGATGCGAGGGCGGTCGAGGAGAAAAAAAAAGAGGGATCGGGTCTGGTCGAATACAAGGATAAGTGGGTTACTCCCGAGGAAAAAGAGAGGATGCAGGCCGCGGACATCGCCGAGGAATGGGACGGAGCTTACAAGGAAAGCAGGGTGTACGACGACGGGGATGCCGCCGGGCGCTCATCATTTTCACGCAGGCTTTTGGCCAAGGGTGACTGGCTGGTCAGAGAGACCGAAAATTTTTCCATATTTTACAGAGAACCCGAAAATGCCAAGATAATAAGCGACAAGGCCGAGTATTATTTCGAGAAAATAAGCTACGATCTCGGTTTTGAAGACGAGATAGACTGGGATGAGAAGTGCCGGGTGTTC
>CAZEGO010000189.1:0-3116 GCA_964511955.1 uncultured Planctomycetia bacterium
AACCTATGAAGGATTCAGGCTTAAGCTACGGCAGACTTGTCCACAATAATCGCTCAACTTAGGTTTAAATATAGGTTTATTCATTATTATGACTATTAGGTTAACTCATCAGTTAAGTTGATGTATAGTAAGGAGATCTGAAAAAAGGGTCTCCGTAATGCCTCAAAATCAGCACTTAGCGTATCATGAAATGGGATTATTGCAGTTTCAAACGCGCTTTCCTGGAGAGCGTGAATGTTACGAGTACCTGGCTAAAGTACGATTTCCCGATGGATTTATCTGCCCGCAATGTCATTCTCCTGATTCCGGGTTAATTGTAACACGTGGTTTGTGGCAGTGTAAAAGATGTCGAGTACAAACTTCGGTGACAGCAGGTACAATATTCCACCGAACCCGTACTCCATTGCGCCAATGGTTCTGGGCGATTTTCCTGGTTGCCAGAGACAAACGTGGTCATTCTGCTCTTCAATTGAGTAAGGAACTCGATATCCCCTATAATCGAGCTTGGTTTATTATGCATAAGATAAGATTCGCCATGGCCTATCGGGACAGCCAATATCAGCTTACGGGTATAGTAGAGATGGATGAGGCGTACTTTGGAACTCCAGACCGAGAGAGAAGAGGTCGGGGCACGAGACGCACCAAGGCTCTTGTAGCCGTAGGGCTTACGCAGGACAACAAGCCTCGCTTCGCCAAGATAAAAATAATCAAACGCCTTGATGCCCGCTCTGTGGAAGCTTTCGCTGTTTCCCAGATTGCTCAAGGGAGTACAATTCGTATTGACGGACTCAATGTTTATCGGAGTTTGGCTGGGCTTGGGTTTTCTCACGATGCTACCGTCATCTCTGGTAAGATAAACGATAGCCTCCTGCATTGGATTCATATCACCATTTCCAACGCCAAATCTTTTGTAATAGGGACTTTTCACGGGCTGACAAAAAAACATTATCAACAATACTTGGATGAATTTTGCTATCGATTCAATCGTAGATATCACGAAGCTGAAATGTTTGATCGTTTACTTCTGGCTTGTGCGATTGCACCTCCTATAACTTATGATGAGTTAACCTAATAGTCATATCCACCATTGGCGGGATGTATTAGGTATGTTATCTTGACTCAATATGAAATTTTTTAAACTGAATCTGAATTACCGCGTAAAGCTTATGTCGGTAATTATCTTTGTGGCATTTGTAATTCTTTCCCTTTTTACGGTAGACAGAAACGCTGTTCTCAAAGAACTCATTCTGGGTCGAGACAGGAAAAGGCTGAATTCAATCGGGAAACTTGTCGCTAATGAAGTAGATAAATATATACGGGGGGAATCGGTTGAGCATATCCGGAGCATACTTACCGTAGTTCAGAATCAGAGTGAAATACAATTTATTTCCATAATCGGGACAAACGGTATTGTAAGTTATTCTTCTGTGAAGGAGATAGAGGGATTGCTTAATCCTTATACTGATAGCGATAGCATGGCTAAAGAAATAGGGGAAACGTATATTAAGAGTTTCCCCATAGAAATTGACGGCGCGGTTATCGGATATGTCCAGGCCGGATATGACATGGTCCCCACCAAAAGGACTATTCGAAGGTCGTTCAGGAAAGCCCTTTTTTCAAATTCAATACTTCTTGCAGTGTTGTTTATTATCGGATGGTATCTTTCGGGCGCCCTCATGAAACCTCTTGAGGACGTTAAAAAAGGGGCGAAAAGCATCGCCCGCGGTAATTTCTCCCTGCGCCTGCCTGTAAAGTCAAAAGATATACTGGGGCAGCTGACGCAAAGTATGAATGAAATGGCGCATCAGCTGGGGGAACTTACCGAAAATATGCAGCAAAAAATTGACAGGGGGACCGAGGATCTAAAAGAAAAAAATCAAAAACTTAAATCCCAGAAAGAAGAACTCAGGGAAAAGAACGAACGACTGCGGGAACTGGATAAAATGAAATCGGATTTTGTCTCCATGGTTTCTCATGAACTGAAAACTCCGCTGACATCAATGATAGGTTTCGGAAAAACCATGCTTATCAGAACGCTTCCCGAAGATAAAAGGAGAAAATATCTAAACATCATTGTTTCCGAAGGGAAAAGGCTTTCCTATCTGGTAGATGAATTTCTTGATATATCGCGAATTGAATCGGAAGAGTTTAAAATAGTGCCTCATAAATTCAGGTTAAGAGGTTTTATTAAAGATATAATTGAAACTCACCGGGCCCAGAGTAAAGTTGAGGTCAGGGATAAATTAACAGGTCCGGATATAGATGTGAAGTGGGATATGAACGCAATAAAACAGGTAGTGCTGAATCTTATTGATAATGCCAGCCGCTACACTCCGGAAGAAAAAGGCGTGGACGTTATCGCGGAAGCTGAAGATGAAGTAGTCAATATTAGAGTGAGGGATTATGGCCCGGGTATCAGAAAAGAAGATGTCCCTAAAATATTTGACAAGTTTTACAGGGCGGATGATAAAGTTAATGCGAAAAACAAGGGTAGCGGGTTGGGGCTTGCCATAGCGAAAAGCGTAGTAGAATTACACGGGGGGTTAATAGATGTCCGGTTACCGGCCGATGGAGGAACGGAATTCATAATCCGTCTATCGGTGGAGGTTGAAAATAATGGATAAAAAAAATATTCTTGTGGTAGAAGATGAAGAAAATATTCGGGAGCTTATAGAGGAAACTCTTGCAGCGAGGTATTCAGTCGTCAAAGCCTGCACGGGCGAGGAAGGAATAGAAATAGCTGTGTCGTCTGATATAGATGCCGTAATTCTGGATGTAAAGCTTCCGGGTAAGAGCGGCTGGAAAGTAATCCGTGATTTCAGGCTAAACAGCAGGATAGGTGAAATTCCCGTAGTTTTCCTGACTGCTGTTTCTAAAATGGAGATAGAACAGAATGCCGGTGATAACATCGTGATAAACAAACCGTTCGATCCGGAAGAGTTAATTGAAATTGTTGATAAGGTGACAGGTAATTAGATGGAAAAGAGAAATAAAAAAATATTAGTTGTCGATGACGAAGCTAATATAAGGGAACTTATCCGGGAAAACCTGGAAGAAGAAAATTACGAGGTACATACCGCCGATGACGGCCTTACCGCTATGGATGTCATAGACAA
>CAZEGO010000190.1:0-3084 GCA_964511955.1 uncultured Planctomycetia bacterium
GTTTGTAAGGATAAAATTCCGACATAATTTTTTAAACTCTATTCTTTAATACAAAGTTAAAAGTTTTAAAAATTGACACATGTAATACATGATGATATAATTTATTCCGATTCAAATTTTAGTGGGGCTGTAGTGAAGCGGGATCACGCGACAATGGCATTGTCGTATCACGGGTTCAATTCCCGTCAGCTCCACCAAATTTCAAAAAACCTTCCCTTATAAACTGATTTGACTATCAATTGTGAATCGCAACCTATTAACTAACTGGTGCCGAAGGTGGGAGTCGAACCCACATGACCTTGCGATCACTGGTGTTTGAGACCAGCGCGTCTGCCAATTCCGCCACTTCGGCCGATACATCGCAAACCATCTCCATTAAGCATGTCCCACGCCGGGTGCGGGGCATGCTTAATGTGGCTAGAGAGTGCCCATCTTTCTGAATTTTTCGTAGCGTTTTTCCAGTAATGTATCTATCGGGATGTCTTTCAGGTCCCCTAATGCTCTCTTTAACTTCTTTTTTATATTGTCCGCCGCCTGTGCCGGGTCTCTGTGAGCGCCGCCTAACGGCTCCGGTATTTCACCGTCTATTATCTTAAGTTTCAATAAGTCCTTCGCGGTCAGTTTAAGGACTTCGGAAGCTTCCGGAGCTTTTAATCTGTCTTTCCACAATATAGCCGCGCATCCTTCGGGCGATATTACCGAATAATAGGCGTTTTCCAGGACAAAGACCTTACCTCCTATTCCTATTCCCAACGCTCCTCCGCTGCCGCCTTCTCCTATCACCACCACTATGACGGGAGCTTTCAATGATATCATCTCTCTTAGATTATACGCTATCGAATGAGCCTGCCCTCTTTCTTCGGCTCCGATACCCGGATAGGCCCCCGGCGTATCTATGAAAGTCACTATCGGTACGTTGAACTTAGCGGCTAATTCCATCAATCTCATTGCTTTTCTGTATCCCTCAGGATGGGCGCTTCCGAAATTTCTCATAAGGTTCTCTTTTGTATCCCTGCCTTTCTGATGGCCCATTACCATAACTTTCTGGCCGTCTATCCTGGCGAATCCTCCCACAAGAGCCTTATCATCGTGAAATAACCTGTCCCCGTGCAGTTCCATAAAATCAGTCATTATCATGTTTATATAATCGAGGGTATAAGGTCTTTTAGGATGACGGGCTATCTGGACCTTCTGCCAGGGGGTTAGGGATTCGAATATCTCCCTCTTTACTTTTTCAAGTCTTGACTCCAGAGTCGATATTTCTTTCGAAAGGTCTATACTTCCGTCCGAAGCCAGATCTTTAAGCTCTGATATTTTAAGCTCCAGTTCAAGTATAGGTTTTTCAAAATCCAGTCCGTTAACCATAAATCAGTCTACTATGGTGACTTCCACTCCGCGGGGCACTATGGTAAAAAGTTCCTCAACGTCCGAATTGACCATCCTTACGCAACCTGCCGTAACATGCTGGCCCACAGTGTCCGGTTCCGTAGTTCCGTGTATGCCATACCCTTCCATGGAAAAGCCCAGCCATCGCGACCCCAATATGTTTTTCGGGCTCTCCGGTGGGATAACTTTCCCATCCTTATGCCACGGAGGGTTCTTTATCTTTTCCGTAATCGTAAATACTCCGGTGGGAGTACAGTTGTCTTTCCCGGTGGAAACTTTATACACTTTAAAGATGTCCCCATCGGAAAAAAGAGTCAGAACGTTCTGAGATTTGTCGACTAATACACTGTATTCGGCTTTTGATACCTTAAGTTTTGTTTCCGGATAGATAGTATCGCTTTCAAGATTGTTTGATTTCTTTATCAGCTCTACGGTCGTATTGAATTTACCGGCTATCTTTGAAAGGCTGTCGCCGGGCTCGACCTCATACAAAACGTCTTTTTCCGTAGGTAGAGAGGAAAAAAGTATCCCGGTATTAAGGTCGCCCACTTTTTCCTGAACTTCGAGTATATTGTCCACGTTTTGATAATTATTCAATATTACAGAGTACATATCCCGGGCTTTTATAATGTCTCCTTTTTTCTCATAAGAGGAGGCCAGATAGTTATACATTTCCCCTATTTTAGCGTATTCCGGGTTCGTGGAGGCTATTTCGGAAATTTTGAATTCGGCCTCTTTGAGCTTACCTTCTTCTACAAGCTTCCTTACCGCTTTGAAGCCGGGGGGCATTTTTTCTCTGCTCTCGGAAGTAACACAGCCGCAAAGCATAACTGTCAAAACAACCGCAAAAGATACGATATTTCTAAGATTCACGATGCCTCCTTACCTGTAACAAAATAATACGACGATTACGCCCAGCGCCGCTCCCGTAAACACCTGTACGGGCGTATGACCCAGCAATTGTATAAGCCGTTCCTGCTTTATGCCTTTATTTAAGTAAATATCCTCGATGATCTTATTCAGCGCCTCAGCCTGCTGTCCGCTTTGCCTGCGCACTCCCTGAGCGTCGAACATTATTATAAAAGCGAAAAAAAAGGCCAAAGCGAAAAACGGCGAGAAAAAACCATAAGTTAAACCCGCGGCCGTGGCGAGCGCCGAAACCGTGGCGGCATGGGAACTGGGCATACCCCCCGAACCCACGAACCACCGGAAATTAAACCTCTTCTCCTGTATTACACCTATAGCGACTTTAACGCTCTGGGCCAGTAACCATGCCATAAAGACACTTATAAACATCTGGTTTTTACCCAGAGTCTCAAAAAAATTCACTCATCCTCCCCTTAAAAAACAAGACCAATATTAAGGCAATGGCTCAACCTCAGTATTAGCCTATAGTTAAGGCATTATTATATTATATATGAGATATGTATTAAGGCAAGAAAAAAAGAAAAGGCGCCTTAAAATTTAATGGTTCCGCCTATCGTGACCGCTGTCTCGTTCACAAGCCTTAACTCAAAGTTAACCAGATACCAGCTCAAAAGCGAAGGCATCACGTCAAAACCTAACACAAGCCCCATTGAGTCATTATCATGGCCGTTATACGTAGAATAGAGCAACTGCGTCTGGCTGTCTATGAAACTCACGTCCACTTCCGAAGAAGTATAAGTGACACCTCCGTAAGGAACGACATAATAATCA
>CAZEGO010000191.1:0-3065 GCA_964511955.1 uncultured Planctomycetia bacterium
CAACTCTATTTGGCCGGCAAATCACCATACAGTTTTTCGTATTTCTCCGCCGAGGCGGGCCAGGAATAATCACAGGCCATGCCGTTACGCAGAAGGGTTTCCCAGAGTTCTTTATTTTTGAAAGTTTCCATGGCCTTTCTGAGCGCGGATACCAACTCTTCGGTTTCGGCCTTCTCGAATTTAAAGCCGTTACCCGTACCCGTGGCCGGATCAAAATTTTCTATGGTATCCTTGAGTCCGCCCGTAGCTCTCACGACGGGAACGGTGGCGTATTTCAGACTATACAACTGGTTAAGGCCGCACGGCTCGTACCTTGACGGCATCAAAAATATATCCGCGCCTGCCTCCATTTTATGCGCGAGCGCATTATCAAAGGCTATCTTTACGCCTATCTTTTCCTTATGCTCGACGCCCAACTCCGTGAACAGTTTATGATATCTTTCTTCCCCGGTTCCGAGAAGTATAAAATCGGCCCCCATGGAAACAATCTCCCGCATGGCATCGGCTACCAGATCCACTCCCTTCTGCTCCGCGAGCCTGGTTATCATGGCCACCAAAGGCTTGTCGGCACTGTAAGTTATGCCGAATTGACCGGCCACGTCTTTTTTGCATTCCGCCTTTCCGGAAAGGTCTTTCCCTCCGTAATTTTTTACGAGGTATTTATCCGAGGACGGATTCCATTTTGAATAATCTACTCCGTTCACTATGCCGTAAAGGTCTTTTTTTCTGGTCCTCAATACTCCGTCCAGGCCGCATCCGTATTCCGGCGTAAGAATTTCCCCGGCATACCCTTCGCTGACAGTACTCACGGCGTCGGAATATAAAATACCCGCTTTCATAAAACTCAGTTTACCGTAAAACTCAAGCAGTTTATAACGAAAAAATTTTCGCGGTATCCCCAGCTGAGCCATGAAACGTTTATCGAACACTCCCTGATAAGCCAGGTTGTGTATGGTAAAAAGTATTTTCGTGCCCTTAAAAAGCTCGTCGTCTTTATGGAAGTTTTTCACGTAGAATGGAATAAGGGCGGACTGCCAGTCATTGCAATGCAATATATCCTGCCTGCCTATATGACCCACGGAAGCCATAACGGCCCCGGCGAAAAACCCGAATCGCATGGCGTTATCGGGATAATCCCCTTCCGGGCTGTTGTAGAGATAATCCCTGTCGTAATACTCGTCTTTTTCCACAAAGTATACGGACACTCCTTCCCGGCGAAGAAGACGCAGATTGAAAAAATCTTCTTTATTGCCTGTCCGAACCGGTATTTTTTCTCCGACAAGTTCGGTCGGAAAATCCCCGGATTTAACTTCCCTGTAGAAAGGCATTATAACGCCGCATTCGTGATTTCTTCCGGCTAAAGCTGCCGGTAAGGCACCGGACACGTCGGCAAGTCCGCCGGTCTTGGCAAAGGGGACTGCTTCTGATGATATTAAGAGAATTTTCATGAAAGATAGGATATCTGTCATTGCGAAACGCCTGCCTGCCGGCAGGCAGGCAACGACGAAACAATCTCAGTATATTTTTGCTTAAAATCTTTTTAAGTAATTTTATACGAGATTGCTTCGTGCGCCGCGGGCGACTCGCAATGACATTATATTTTTACAAACCCTTATTGGCTATAAACTCAATAAGGTCAACAACTCTGCAGGAATAACCCCATTCGTTATCGTACCAGCTCATTACCTTAACCAGTCTCTTGTCCAGTACGGTAGTCAATCCCGCGTCCACTATGGAGGATTTCGGGTTGCCGTTGAAATCCTTTGAGACAAGCGGGATATCACAATATTCCAACACCCTGTTAAGCTTACCTTCCGCGGCTTCTTTTAAAGCCCTGTTGACTTCTTCCTTCGACGTATCTTTCTCGACTTCGCATACCAAATCAACCAGCGATACGTTAGGAGTGGGGACCCTTATAGCCAAACCGTCCAGCCTGCCTTTTAATTCGGGCAATACCAGGCTTACCGCTTTTGCAGCGCCCGTAGTAGTAGGTATCATGGAAACCGCGGCGGCTCTGGCCCTTCTGAGGTCTTTATGCACAAGGTCCAGGACTTTTTGGTCATTGGTATAAGAATGGATGGTGGTCATCAACCCTCTCTTTAAACCGAAATTATCTATCAGCACCTTTGCTACCGGCGCGAGACAATTGGTGGTACAGGAAGCGTTGGAAATGATGTGATGCTTTGAAGGCTCATACGCGTTCTCGTTCACTCCCAACACCACGGTCAGGTCCTCATCCTTGGCAGGAGCCGTAATTATAACTTTCTTCGCGCCCGCCTGCACGTGCTTCATGACCGCATCTTTGTCCTTGAACACCCCGGTAGACTCTATCACTACCTGGACTCCCATATCCTTCCACGGTATCTGCGCCGGGTCCCTGTGGGTCAACACCTTTATTTCCTTGCCGTTAACCACCAGCCCGCCTTCCTTCGCCTCTATGTTCACCTTCAGTTCTCCCAATATGGAATCGTATTTCAGGAGATGAGCCAGAGACGCCGTCGGGACAGGCAGGTCGTTTACCGCCACGAAATCGATGTTCTTATTCTCTAACGCCGCGCGAAAAACATTTCTGCCGATTCTTCCGAATCCGTTAATTCCGACTTTTACAGTCATTTTAATTCCTCCTTTTCTAATTAATTTCCGTTAAAGGCGCATTCGCCCTGTCTGCCTGTGACACGGCCTCAACGAAGGTTTTATTAATATTCGGCGAATTTAACTTTCTTCTCTTAGGCATTCAGCGGCCAGTTCCGGAGAAGTGGGGTTCATATAGAACCCCGAGCCCCATTCGAAACCTGCCACGTTAGTCAATTTCGGCATGATTTCAAGATGCCAGTGATATTCCTCGTTCACGCCATTTTTCACCGGAGCAGTGTGTATTATAAAATTATAAGGCGGATCTTTCAAGACTTTTTTTATCCTGAGAAGAGTGTCTTTTAATATGCCTGCCATCGAGGTCACGGTATTGTCGTCTATTGATTTAAAATCCGGCGCGTGGTCTTTCGGCACTATCCATGTCTCGAACGCGAAGCGCGGGACAAAAGGACAGAAAGCCACGAAATGTTTAT
>CAZEGO010000192.1:0-3050 GCA_964511955.1 uncultured Planctomycetia bacterium
GCCTTGTGGGATTTATTCCGCGTATAGTTGACGCGGTACTGGATCCGATTGTGGAATATAGTTCGGATAATATCCGTACGCGATGGGGGCGCAGGAGGCCGTTTATTTTATTTGGCGCTATCGTTGCAGGAGTTTTATATGCCCTGCTGTTTCAGTTATATAAGGGCCACACCGAACTATTCTATGTGGTTTACTTTCTGGGGATACAGATACTCTTTTTTATCGGGTTTACCTGTTATTCTATCCCGTGGATCGCTCTCGGTTACGAAATGACGCCCGATTATCACGAAAGAACGCGCCTGCAGGGAGTCAGCAACTTCGTGGCTCAGATTGCCTGGGTAATCGCACCGTGGTTTTTTAAGATTATGAATAACAAGAACCTGTTTCCCGACATCGTACACGGCGCGCGGACACTCGCGATATTTATCGGCGGATTTATAATAGTCGGCGGTATTTTACCCGCGATATTCAATAAAGAGATTTTCGGTGATTTACCGAGGCCGGAGAGGAAAAAGGGCCGTCTTAATACGCTGAAGGATTTTCTCAAGGGAATAAGCATTACTTTTAAATGCAAGCCGTTTGTCAAGCTGTGCGCGGCTACGTTTCTGATATTTAACGGGTTTATGCTGGCTTCGGCATTTTCGGCTTACGTTATTTTCTTCTATGTTTACGGCGGTTCCGAATCGCTCGACGCCGCTTATTCTGACGGCGGTACGTTGCTTGGCTGGTTTGGCTCCATCAGTTCTGTATGCACTTTTTGTGTAATATTCCTGGTTACCTGGATTTCGACCAAAATCGGCAAGCGTAAAACTTTTTTAATCGCTGTAGCGCTTTCCATAATCGGTTATGCCCTTAAATGGATAGGATATAATCCCGATCAGCCGTATTTGCTTCTGATTGCCGCTCCTTTCATCGCGTTCGGTTTAGGGTCACTCTTTACAATGGTTAATTCAATGGTAGCCGATGTGGTGGATTTCGACGAACTCGAGACTGGTACGCGCAGGGAAGGCACTTTCGGTGCTATTTACTGGTGGATGGTAAAACTTGGCCTTGCTGTTACGTCTCTGATATCCGGACTGCTCCTTAACGCCAGCGGATTTAATATCGAGCTGGGATTAAATCAATCAGCCGATACGTTACTTAAGATGAGGCTTTTTGATATCGGTATTCCTATCGCGACTTCTTTGTTATCGATATTTATTATCATGACCTTCTCCATAACGGAAAACAAAGCTTATCTGATTCGTGCGCAGATCGAAAGACGCAGAGAAGAGAGAAGAAAAGAGGCAAAACGTATAGAGGAAGAAAGGCGCAGGGGAGAGAGGCGAAAAGATATATAAATGATAAAAATTCAAAGCACTAAATCCGAAATTCTAAACAAATTTAAAGTTCTAAATTTTAAATTAAAAAATAATTTTTATTTCGGATTAGGGATTTAGAATTTAGGGTTTTATTGCCAGGATTTCAGGTTTCAAAGAGATTATTCAATGAGGATAAGAGATACACTCGAAGATTATAGTTTTATTTTACCCGCTGTGCTGATCTTTGTTATATTTTATATAGTTCCGTTGTTCTGGGTGATTCAGCTTTCCATGTATCAGTGGGACGGCATATTGCCGACTAAGATCTTTGTGGGTTTCAGGAATTTTATCGAAGTTGCCCGGGATAAGATCTGGTGGAGGTCGATGTATCACGCGGGTTATATTACTCTTATAGCGCTAACTTTTCAGAATGCTCTCGCGTTGGCGCTTGCCTGGTCCTGCGACAGGGATATAAAGGGAGGTAATATTTACAGGACTATCTTTTACATCCCTCCTGTTTTATCCGAGATAGTAGTAGGGCTTGTGTGGAGGTGGATATACGACGGGAACTACGGACTTTTGAACCATTGGTTAACCAACGTTGGATTGTCACATCTGGTCAGAGACTGGCTGTCGGATCCTAAAACGGCATTGACATGCGTGGCTGTCATACATTCCTGGAAAGGATTCGGGTGGGGTTTTATTATATTTCTCGCGGGCCTTCAGACTATACCCAGGCAGTTATACGAAGCCGCCGAGGTAGACGGCGCGGGTTCTTGGCAGATCTTTAAAAGAGTTACGGTTCCTTTAATGATACCGGTTTTTATAGTCGTATCTATACTGACGATACTGGGCAGTATGCAAGTCTTTGTCCTGATTCTTTCGATGACAAGAGGAGGCCCGGGGTATCATACAGAGGTACCGGTAACGAGGATATTAGCCTCGATGGTAGGCTCTTCCAGATTCGGTTATGCCTGCAGCCAGGGGCTGGTATTCGGAGCGATCTTATTGGCAGTTTCGTTCGTACAGATACGCCTGTCTAAATACATGAAACAGGCATGAGGTTACCTTTTTATAATGAAAGAGATTAGTTTACACAAAATCGAGAAGGTTTTTAAAAGCGCGCTCATACACGCGTTTTTGATAGCGGCGGCGCTTACATGCCTCTTTCCGCTTTTATGGATGATAGGGTCGGCTTTAAAAACACAACAGACGGTGTTTTCCGACATGAGCATATTTCCGGCTAATCCCGTGTGGGGTAATTTTTATAAGGCATGGACCAGGGGCGGTTTCGGGATGTATTTTTTTAACAGCGTTTTTTATACCGTAACGGTTGTTATAGGGATAGTTATAGTCGCTTCGCTCGCGGCATTCGCTTTTTCCCGTCTTCAATTCCGAGGGAAAAATATTATTTTTTATATATTCCTTGCCGCGATGATGATACCTCTTCCGGGGAGTTTTGTGCCTTTATATGTTCTTTTGAACAAGCTTCATCTGGTAAATACTCGTATAGGGTATATATTGTGCATGATAAACGTAGGACTTTCGTTCAGTATATATATATTAAAGACATTTTTTGACAAGATGCCGCCGGCGCTGGAAGACGCTGCTCGTATAGACGGCTGTTCCAAGCTCGGGATATGGTGGAATGTGGCGTTGCCTCTGGCAAGGCCGGCTATTGCCGTCATAATCATATTTAATTCACTGAATGTATGGAATGAGTATATATTGGCGACGCTTATTTTTTCT
>CAZEGO010000193.1:0-3035 GCA_964511955.1 uncultured Planctomycetia bacterium
GTTTTTAAAAAGCTCTATGTAATTTATAGCGTTGTCTTCTCCTCTGACCGAAAATACGGAGCGCCAGGCCTTTCCTTTATCTTCGCTCAGATATAGTCTTCTCTCCGATGACGCGTAAATGATTTCTCCGCGCGCAACAATCTCTTTTATCTCCGATTCCCCCGGTCCGTATACGTATTCCCAGCTCATCTTTCCTTCGGCCAAAACGCATCGACAACATATGCTAAAAAGAAAAAAAAGCAAAATATACCGCATAAGACTCCTTTCTTTTTAAGGTTAATATGTATTCGGGTATGTTAATACGGGAAGATAAAAATTATCAATAGCCTGCCGGGTAGAAAATCATGACCTGTCAGGGGAAAATACAGTCAGGAATACAGGGGAAATTTTCCCGATAAACGCCTGACTCTCTCGGCCTCACGGGGCTTTCCGTGTTTTTGGCAGCCTTTGGTATATATGTGGGCTTTTTTAGTCAGTTCTTTTTTTGCGAGGGATGATTGCTCCTCGTTCAGACTCCCCGAATCCAAAAGTTTCACTATGGACTCTATCCTGAATCTGTCCATACCCGTCCGGTAAAGATATGATACCTGATCTTTCCTGCCGCCGTCTTTCAGCGTCAGAGGCTTGTCTACGAGCAGGAAATCATATAAGGCGCCGGTTCTAATCCAGAAATCATAGTCCTCGCAACACGGCATGCTTTCATCGAACAAACCCACCGTGTCAAAAACTTCCCTCTTTAACATCACCGTGGACATGCTGACAGCGCAAAGCTCAAGGCACTTTTTAAAAAGATGTCCGTGTTCTTTTCTGTGCCTTTTTTTCTGATTGAACAATTCACCGTTTCTGAACCAGGTTTCCCGGGTATGCGAGATATAATAAGACCTGTTATTTGACATGGCCTCCGACTGGATCCCGAGCTTCCTTTTATCCCACCAGTCGTCCGAATCCACGAAAGCGATTAAGCCGCCTTCTGCTTTTTTTATCCCGAGGTTTCTCGCCGCTGCGGGACCTTTATTTTTTTGAAAGAAATATTTTAACCTCCTGTCCGTGCTATTCGAATATTCCTCCCGCGTGCCGTCTGAAGAGCCGTCATCAACTATGAGAAGCTCGAAATCGGAAAATGTCTGCGACAGGACGGATTCTATTGTTTTTTTAAGTAAGCATCTTCGATTATACGTGGGGATAATTACGCTTATCATGGCGGGATTCAAGCTTGTCCTTGTGTGATTTTCTCTTCTCGCGGATTAGTCTGGATATATCCTTTTGCCTTCTTGTTATCTTCTGTTTCATAATGTCAGTCTATTTTGATTTTTCCGGTGCTTCCTATTACGGATATAGCCTTGGAATCACCTCTCTTATCGGAAATAATTACCGAGCCGCTGTGCCCCTGCAGAGAACCGTTCGGTAAAAAAATTACTCTGTCGTCCTCAAAAGTTATGGGATCGGCCTCTTCGTCTTCGGGTACCCTGAAGCCAACCGAAGTCGACAACTTATTCTTCTTATCCACTATTTCACTGTCCGGCCCTTCTATCCAGTAAGAAGAATTTTCAATGTCGAATACGACCGAGTACTCGTCTCTGTACGTAATGGCGTTACTCTTGGCCACTCTCATAGCTCCGGAAATACCCCGCGCTGAAGTCTTAAGCCTGAGCCCTTTACCGAAACTGGCGACAAAAGGAATGGATATACCCATAATCATAGCAATCACAGCCAGAACAACAAGCATTTCCACCAAAGTAAATGACCTCGAGGCTGAAGGCTGAAGGCTGAAGGCTGAAGGCAAATACTCGATTTTTCTGCCTCGAACCTTGCCTGCCCGCCGTAGCGGGAACCTTGAGCCTCGATCAAAGGCATTACCAATTCGTAATATCATCTCTCCCCTCACCTTCGCCTTCGCGATCAGGGCCTTTAGAATAAAGATCGTAGGAATATTCATTATGTACGCCGGGGTTAACGTATACGAACGGCTCGCCCCAGGCATCAAGATACCGGCCTTCTTCGTTAAGTTCTTTTTCTCTTACTTTCATATATGGCCCGCTCCAATCAGTATCTCCCGGATCTTCGGTAAGGGCCTCTATGAGATTCCGGTTACCGCTTTCGGGATAGACTCCCATATCCGTCTCGTACATACTTATAGCTGTTTCCATCATGGCAAGCTGTGCCCCGGTCTTGGTTATCGCACCCCTCTTACGCGCCTGCTGCGCGCCGCCCACGACCATGCCCGCAAGTATCGTGATGATAGCTATGACCACTAACAGTTCTATCAAAGTAAATGCTTTTTTCATATATTCCACCCCCTTACGAAAAAACCGAATCTAAAATTCGAAATCCTAAAAAGAGTATCTTTGTATAAAAATAATCCTTTTAAATTTAGAATTTTGAATTTCGGATTTAGAATTTCGAATTTTCTATTTATACTCCTTGGTTTCTTTTAGTACTTCCTCTAAACTCGTCTCACCGGCCAGGACTTTATCCATTCCGTCTTCTCTCAGCGTTTTCATACCGGATTCTTTGGCGGCTTTTCTTATTTCGGCAAGGCCGGCTCTTTTTACGACTAAAGTCTTTATTTTCTGGTTCATGAGAAAGAATTCGTATAAACCTGTCCTGCCTTTATACCCGGAAGAGTTGCAATCCCTGCATCCTCCGGCTTTATATATCCCGGTGCCGTTTACCGACTCTCCGTCCAGCCCGAGCTCCTTTATTTCGCTTTTTTTAGGTTCGTATTCTTTTTTGCATTTAGGGCAGAGTTTCCTCACCAGCCTCTGAGCTATTACAGCCCTGATGGTGGAACTTATCAGAAAAGGCTCGACCTTCATATCCATAAGCCTGGTAATGGCACCGGGGGCGTCGTTAGTATGAAGAGTGCTGAAAACGAGATGGCCCGTGAGGGCGGACTGTATAGCTATTTCCGCCGTTTCCGAATCCCTTATTTCTCCCACCATTATAACGTCCGGATCCTGCCTTAGTATGTGACGCAGAGTCCTGGCAAAGGTGAGGTCTATTCTGGGATTTATGGCTACCTGGATAATGCCTTC
>CAZEGO010000194.1:0-3024 GCA_964511955.1 uncultured Planctomycetia bacterium
TGATATTGTCGCGTACTATATTAAGCAGGTCGAAAAGCGTTACACGGACGAGGGCAAGGACTTGCCCGATGATTGGATGTTTTTTGTTTCTCAGCAGCTGCAGGTAGCTTCTTTTCTGCAGAAGGAGCTGTTTGACAGCGGTATCCTTACTCTCATTGCCACGCCCGAAAGTTGGCAGAATTTGTTTATATATGGCATGTGGATTAATACCGGATTTTTAAAAGCAAAGGACCTGACTTACCCCGCCAGGTTAGATTCGAGCGCCGACATGTCTAAAATCTATGAGGCTCTCGGGATAAACGGTTTCAAAGGTATGCCCGTAAGCATAGACGCCGCGGCTGTTTTAATAGGAATACTTGAGTCAACGACAATTAAAATAGGAGACGATATTGTTCTTATAGGAAAAGACGAACAGAATCAGCTAAGGTTCACTCCGGTAAGAAAAAGACTTATGAAAGATCCCGAGACCGGTCAAATAATCGAGATGCCTTATACTACTTCCTTAGATGTGTCCAGCAGAGAAAACATTATAACCCCTCAGGAAAAAGAGATTACAATAGGAGGTAAAAAAGTCAATGTCAAACTGGGATCCAATCTGGATAACAGGGAAGTGGTTTTGGATATAGAAGGCTACACGGTAATTATTTACGAAGATCCGAATTACACTGCAAGGACAAAAGTAAAACTGATAAACCCTTCCGGACGTCAGACAGATATCGAGGTGTCTACGCGCGCAAAGTGGACCGATATAGATATATTAGGTATGCAGATTAAAAGCAGAAGAGTGGAGGAACAGACAAATATTACGGACGCTACCGAACAGCATCTTTGCCCTATAAAGAAGATGATCTTCGGAAAGCCCGAAAAAGAGATAATTAAATCGGTAAACGTTAATTCCGCTCTTGTGACCGCCGAGAGCCTGGCTACGGTTTTGGGATTAGATAAAAACGTAGCATCACAAATCATTACGTTGAGAGACAGGCAGGATAATCAGAGATTTTTAGACCACCAAGAACTGGAAACGGTTTTGACGAATAACGGAATAAGTCTTTCCTCTGGACAGATTTCCAGGATTAATTTACGAGGCCACGCGTTTATAAAGACCAGACTTTACAGGGACGCCGACAGAACCGAAATACCGCATATGACCGAAGTGATGAGAGAAATGATTAAGAAGGCCGACCTGATATGGTTGCCGGGAGCCAGCATAGTAACCAGTGTGTTGGCTGCCGTCGGCATGAGAGGGATAAGCGAAGAAGTAGTGCTGAGAAAAGACGTTCCTTTTGTATGGGTTATCAAACCTTATTATGACATAGAGAACGCCGGGTTGAGCCTGGACGATCAGGTAAAAGTTTATTTCGACACTCTTGAGGAAGTGGGCGGAGAACTCTACCAGGAAAGGATAAGAGGCAGTTTCAGGCCGAAACTCCATCCTTTAGGTACCGATGAGAGAAAAAGGGAAGAGTTGGCCGAAAGGTTCGCGTCGCAATTTAAGCATATAATTGTTCCCAGACTACCCGCTCCTTTGATGAAAATTTTTCAAGCTCAGCAGATGGCAAAAGCAAAGCAATTTTTGATATATGAGAAGCAGGGTGACTTCAAAAGTGGAGCAAAAAAACCGAGCAAGGAAATGCCGACGCATCTCATAGAACTTGTACCTATTGATACAAAAGGCATGCCGAGGGATTCAAAAGAAAGAGTAACGGCCGAAAAACACAATCAAATAGTCAAAAAAAATCTTTCGTTTTTAAGTCTTTTGGAGAAAAAAGGGGTAACCGTTCATTATATGGATCAGGGCGAAGATTTTGTTTATGAAAAAGACAGCCGCGGAAATATCGTCAAAGTATCCGGGAAATACAATCCGGAAAGCATAGTTAATAAATTAACGGAAATAGAAGGCGTGGAACATAGAGCGAGAGACGCGTCCATTATTCTTAAAATAGACAGAGAATTTGCCTTGCCTCATCCCAAGGATCCGGAACAGGCCGAGAAGACTATCAAAGCAAGCAAGATATACGATAATATTATCGACTGTCTTTCCAGGGGTCTTAACGTTCAGGTGATATCAGCTTATGAGTTTACCTGGCTGGACAGATATCTTTTAGAGGACATACCCCTGCATTTACGAAAAAATCTAACGCTGTACGCTTCTAACGCAGCACAGAGATACACTTTTGACGTATTTGGCACAGTGCATGAGGACAGGGAATACGCTAAAACAAGATCCATGAGCCACGATTTTAGAATATCAGTCCATTCCGCGTGCAGAGAAGCCGTGGAAGCATATAAGAAAAGATACAAAGAAAATCCAGAAAATTTTCGTAAAAAATACCTGAATTTTATTTTAAATGAGAAAGACGAATTTATCGAGCCCGCTATAGAAATCAGAGGAGTGCGGGAAGACGGTAGCGTTGCGGAAATAGTGATAAACAGGGTGCCGTCTTTTAATCAGGCGGCCGGGAGTTCTAATGTTAGTTCTCACAACGACGAAAGGTCCAGAATTTTATATTATATAGTGGGAAAACTGAAAGAAATGGGCTATCAGAGAGACAAGGACTATGTTATCCAGGCAAAAGGACGAACATCGATAAATATCTCAGCCAAAGGTGTTCACGGCAGTACAGCGATAGAAGATATATTAAAACGCAAGATAAATCAGGATCTGGACTCTCCTCTGGATTATCGAAAGGTGGTAAAAGAAGGCGTGGACAGGAATATAGTATTTATAAGCACAAGTGAAGACCCTCTTGATTCGAATTCTTATAAGTATATAAGAAATAATAATTTTAACATAGACAGTTATTTTATCGGCGAGCACTATGGAAGGGGTTATGTTAATAATTTATCAAAAAAGCCTCACGTTTTTGTGGGCGCAGACAAAACAAACAACAGGCTTGGTAAAGTGTTAAACGACATGGAGGATGAAATAAAGGACGCATTTGACAAAAAAGACCGCGGCAAAGGCTCATCCCTGGAACTCCTAAGATACATGGTCCAAAACCAATACTACGGAGGAAAGGCAAT
>CAZEGO010000195.1:0-3019 GCA_964511955.1 uncultured Planctomycetia bacterium
CGGAAGAAGGAAAAACATTAAAAAGGAAACATCAGGTTTCCTTTTTAAGGAGTGAACGGCTGAGAATCCGCCTTTGGCGGAGCGGGAAGCCTCGAACGACTGGTTGTAGTCCAGTCGCCCCGACCATTTTCAGTTTGAACCAAAACAGTTATTCGTACTATGGCTGACAAATCCGAAGAACGTAAACTTGAGAGGATAATGCTTGAAAGGCGGGAATTCATAAGGATCCCCGGAAGTTTTGTTGTGTCTTATCAGGATATTTCTACAGCCGAAGCCAGGAGCAACATTACTCAGACTAAGAACATAAGCGCCGGCGGGCTTTTGTTCACTACCGATGAGAAGTTCCGGCCGGGCACCGTATTAAGACTGAAATTAAGACTACCCGACTCACCTGATTACATACACGTAAAGGTGCAGGTAGTCGGTTCTAAGTCTACTCCCAGGGGCATGCTCACTGAGACGCGCGTAAAATTTATAGGCATAAAAGACGAAGACAAGGCCGCTATTACAAGATTAGTTAACTATAGTTTACAAAAACGCGACGAAGAGGGAAAAAAGTGAGAAAACGAATAAACATAGGAGTCATAGGTTTCGGGACCATAGGTTCGGCCGTAGTGAAGCTATTACTTAACCGGAAGAGTTTTTTTCTGCGAAGGAGCGGAGTGGAGCTTAATCTGGTAATGGTCTGCGATAAGGACCTTTCCTCCCAAAGAGAAGTAAAAGTCCCCAAATCTATGCTTACCAAAAAAGCTGATGAAGTAATAAATCATCCCGATATAGACGTAATAGTGGAGCTCGTAGGCGGTATCCATCCGGCCAAGGAGATAGTGTTGAAATCTCTCACTGCCGGCAAGCATGTAGTGACCGCGAATAAACTTCTCCTTGCGGTAGAGGGAGAGTCCATATTCAAAAAAGCCGACGGAATGAACAAGGAGATATTCTTCGAGGCCTCTGTGGCCGGAGGAGTGCCTATCATAAAGTCCATACGCGAAGGCCTTCTCTGTAATAACTTTTCCATGATTATGGGCATACTGAACGGTACCTCGAACTATATACTATCCAGTATGGTAGACGGAGATTCAGACTTTAAGTCAGCTCTCAAGGAAGCCCAAAAGCAGGGCTATGCCGAGAAGGATCCGTCTTTAGACATCGAGGGATGGGACTCGGCCCATAAGATAGCCATACTCTCTTTACTCGCCTTCGGCAAGAGAGTGAAGATGAAAGACATCTACGTAGAAGGCATAAAAAAGATATCCCTTATAGACATAAAATATGCCAAAGAACTTGGCTATTCAGTGAAGCTCTTAGCCGTAGCCAAGAGAGATAAAAACGAACTCAGCGTAAGGGTACATCCTACCCTTCTTCCGTCAAACGACCTTCTCTCATCGGTATCAGGCGTATATAACGCCATACTCATAGACGCCGATCTCGTTGGCAGGCAGGTATTTTACGGCGAGGGTGCCGGTAAATTACCTACCGCGAGTGCCGTTTTAAGCGATATCATGGATTTATCCGGAGCTGTCCTTTACGGTAAGAAATCAGATAAGATAATAGCCCCTAAAAAGTTAGAGATAAAAAAGATTAAAAAGATGGATGATATAGAGTCCAGGTATTATGTGCATTTCTCGGCCATAGACGAGCCCGGGGTGCTCGGTAAGATAGCGGATGAATTGGGTAAATACGGCATAAGTATAGCCAGTGTCGTCCAGAAAGAGCGAAGAGAGGCCCACGTAGTCCCCATAGTCATGCTCACTCACAAAGCAAAAGAAAAACACATAAAAACCGCCCTCAAAAAAATAGACAAACTCTCAGTCATAAAAAGAAAAAGCGTTATCATAAGGATAGGAAGCTAAATATGTGGAAAGGCCTGATAGATAAATACAGAGATTATCTTCCCGTAACGGACAAGACGCCGGTCATTACTCTAAATGAAGGTAATACACCTCTTATCTATTCATGTACTCTATCAAACATGATAGACGCCATAGACGCCGAAGTGTATCTCAAATACGAAGGGTTGAACCCAACAGGCTCTTTCAAAGACAGAGGCATGACCATGGCTGTATCCAAGGCAGTGGAAGAGAAGAAAAAGGCTGTTATATGTGCTTCTACAGGCAATACCTCAGCCTCAGCCGCTGCCTATTCAGCGAGAGCCCGGATAAAATGTATAGTTTTAATACCCGAAGGTAATATAGCCCTCGGAAAGCTCGCACAGGCCTTAATACATGGCGCCCAGGTCATAGCCATAAGAGGGAATTTCGATCAGGCTTTAGATTTAGTAAAACAGATTACAAAAAAATACCCCATACAGCTCGTAAACTCCATAAACCCTTACAGGATCGAAGGCCAGAAGACAGGCGCCTTCGAGATTTGCGACCAGCTCGAGAGAGCCCCGGACTACCACGCCATCCCCGTAGGAAATGCCGGCAACATTACCGCCTACTGGAAAGGCTATAAATTATACAAAGAAAAGAAAAAAATAGAGAAAGCCCCCAGGATGATAGGATTCCAGGCAGAAGGGGCCGCCCCCATAGTAAAAGGCAAGAAGGTAGATAAGCCCGAGACCATAGCCACAGCCATCCGCATAGGAAACCCCGCCAGCTGGAAGCAGGCAGAAAAAGCCCGGGACGAGTCCCAGGGCTCCATAGGCATGGTATCAGACAGCGAAATACTCGACGCCTACAAACTCCTCGCCTCAAAAGACGGAGTATTCGCAGAGCCCGCCTCAGCCGCCTCAGTAGCAGGAGTCATTAAACTAAACAACACAGGCTATTTCAGAAACCAGAAAAAGATAAAAATAGTCTGCACCCTAACAGGCCACGGCCTGAAAGACCCGGATAGAGCCATAAAATCCATCCAACCCCCAAAAACAGTAGAAGCCACCCTAAAAGCAGTACAAAAAGAACTCTCCCTATAGACCTATAATTAGTAAACAGTAGACAATCCTGCCAGGCAGAATCTTCTAACAACAAAATAAAAAAATATGCAAGAAAATCCTTTTTAGATGTGTCTTATATAT
>CAZEGO010000196.1:0-2997 GCA_964511955.1 uncultured Planctomycetia bacterium
TCGAGTGTCTTTCCGCTTCCCCGAGAAGTCCCTCGAGTTTTTCGTACTCCGAATAGTTCACTCCCAGCGAGCCGAATTCGTCGTCGCTACAGTGTTTTATAACAAGATAGTCCACTCCGAGTTTTTTGCCCAGTTCAACCAAGGGGATTACCTGGTCGGCAAAGCCGGTCATAAGCACCATCTGAAGCCCCAGGGTAACGCTGAGATTTCTCTTCTTTTTTAGCTCAACGCATTTGCCTACAATATCGACCACCTTATAGAAATAATCTACCGGGCAACCGTGTATCTGGGCGTATCTTTCCGGCTCGCCGGCCGATATATTAAACCTGAGATATGTCATGGCAGACAACAATTCCTCTAACCTTTCTTCTTTGAGGAGTACGCCGTTTGTCCCGGCCGCCATATCGAGCCCGTTTTCCCTGCCTTTCAAAACAGCATCGTAAAAATGCGGAGAACAGGTACTTTCTCCGTCGCTTACAAAACTGACCGCCTTGACCCCTATCTCGGCAGCGTCATCCAAAAACCTGAATATTACGTCTTTCGTAAGGGGTCTGGCCTCATTTTCCTGAAGAACCCCGTAACAATATATACATTTATAATTACAGGCCCTTGTCAGAGCGCAGTCTATGGTGATAGGGGCTATCCTCTCTCCTCTCATCCAGGCTTCCACGCGTTCCCTGTGCCATAGCACTTTATGCCCGTCCAATACGTAGTTATGTTTATGTTTTACCATGCTTATACCTTTTGCCAAAATATATATACTTGACGAGCCGCAGATAATCCCGCGTCACTCTTATAAAAGACTGAAAAGAAACGGCTTTGGAAGCCCCTCCCTCGCGCCTCGATAAAGAATAAGGTACTTCGGCGAACAAATATCCTTTTTTAGTCAACTTTATAAGAATTTCTGCCAGAAAAAAGAACCCGCCTGATTCACAATCCACCTCGTAAAGGATCTTTCTTTTATATAAGGCCGTACCGTTGGTGTAATTAAAAGACATGCCGAAGGTAACGTTTATTATTAAGCAGAACAACCGTGAGAGAAAATTCCTGTAAAAACCCCGTACGTTCCTGTTGTGTACAAAAGGCACCACCATATCCACGTGCTCCAGAAGCCCGGAATATTTTAATATTTCATCGGGGTCATTTTCGTTGTCTCCCGGCATCAAAGTAACGGCCTTTTTTTCGCACATTCGCGCACCGTCCCAGAACGAGGCCCCCATCCCGCGCGGTGCCGGATGTTTAAGCGTCTTTATCCTGTTTCCGTGAGTTTTTATAAGGGATTCGATTATATCTCCGGTAGCATCGGTGCTACCGTCATTTACGACAATAATTTCTCCCTCGATGCCGTACTTGTCAAAAGAAGAAAGCGTCCTGTCAACAGCGGAAGATATGGCCTTCTCTTCATTCAAAGCCGGCATGACAACACTAACCGAAACACTCATATCAATAACTCCCGGTACTCTTTGCCATACGTCTAACCATGTCTCACGCCGGGTGTGGGAGAAATTGTCCCACCCCCGGCGTGAGACATGGTTAAGATGCTATTCGTATCTCTGATTTTTTAATATGGGCCTTTAAACTCGTCTATTATAGGGTCACTTATCAAACTCTTGTCGGGCTTCTTTTTCAGTATCTTACAGCATTCCAGAAAAATGTCTTTATAGCTGGGATAAAATTTTTCTTCCAGTTTCAGAGAAACCGGCGACGGGCAATCAGCCACGCATATCCTTTTTACCGGGCATTTCAGGAATTTAACGGCTTTCTCCGAAACCACCGCTATTACTTCGGCTGAAAATCCGTATGGTGCCCAACTGGTGTCCGCCACTATCAGCCTGCCTGTTTTTTTAACCGAATTTACTATGGTCCGCTCGTCAAGGGGTCTTAACGACCTCGGGTCTATCACCTCGATTGAAATTTCCATTTTCCTGAGTGCCATGTGCGCCTTTACGGCCTCGGGAACCATCAGAGAGGTAGCGACCAGCGTTATGTCTTTCCCTCTCTTTAATATTCTCGCTTTCCCGAAATCGGATTTATAAATCTTTCGCGGAACGTTCCCCACGGTATCATAAAGTCTTCTATGCTCTATTATCACACACGGGACATCTTGCTCAATCCCCGAAATTAAAAAACCCTTGGCGTCGTAAGGAGTGCTCGGCATAGCCACGTAAACACCGGGAAAATGAGCGAAAACAGACTGCAGGCTCTGGCTGTGCGTGGGGCCCTGCCCCCAGCCTTTGCCCACTATACCTCTCACTACAAAACCGACTTTTGATTTGCCGCCGTACATGTATTTCCACTTGGAGCCCCCGTTAATCATCTGATCCATGGCAAGAAACATAAAATCGTTCCTCGCGTGAACTATCACGGGTTTTTTCCCGGCCAGGGAAGCTCCTATCGCTATACCCGTAAGCGCATTCTCGGAAGCAGGTATCTCCAGCACTCTCTTGCGGCCGAAACGCTTATAAGCTTTCGTGGTGGTGCCGAATATGCCTTTATAATCGGTCACTCCCAGGCCCATGACAAAACAGTTCCTGTCTCTCTCCATACTCTGTATATGGGCTTCGGAAATAGCTTCGGCATAATTTAATATTCTTCTTTTGGGCTTTTTTTTAGTAAACATGTTTCAACAGATCCCGGGCCGAGGGCCAAGGCGATTTCCTGGCATAATCTACGGCTTCGTCTATTTCTTTTATTGTTTTTTTTCTGTAATCCCTGATTTCTCTTTCCGACATATATTTTTTCCTAATAAGATGTTTCCTGAGTTTCTCCACGGGGCATCTTTTCATCCAATGCTCGACTTCGTCTTTTGACCTGTAGGGATTATAAAAATCTATATTCGGCCCAACGTGTTCCAGGAATCTATAGGTTACGCATTCCATAAAAACCGGCCCTGATCCGCGCCTGATATCTCCTATAATGTTCCGGGAAGTCTCGTACACCTCTCTGACGTCCATACCGTCGACCCTGTAGCTTTTTTTTATACCATAGGCTTTGACT
>CAZEGO010000197.1:0-2973 GCA_964511955.1 uncultured Planctomycetia bacterium
TGAAGGTAAATCCGTCCTTTGGGTCTTTGTAAACAGTGTTATGTATTTTGAAACTCCCCATGGACATTATTTTATCTATATCCCATATAGTGATAGTACCGTCAGATCCGGCTATTCCTATATAAGGGCCTTTAGGATAAGAGCGTATGGAATTATTAACCAGCGTATTCTTGATTTTCTGATTATGTATCATTTCTCCGGAGGTCATGTCCCATAAGGTCAATTCATCAGGGTTGTCTCCGACATAATCGGTTATGGTCGCGAGTATGCTCCCGTCATAACTAAAGACAACTCTCATGCCGTCTCCGCCATTATGTGTAAAATAAAATACCTTTTTTCCTGTATTCGCATCGAGAACCCTTATGGACGGGTGGTCTTTTCCCTTCTGGCTGTATTCCGTCGCGATGATGAATTTATTATCCGGGCTGTAAGCTAAAGAGTTAAATTTATAAGGGATATCAAAGGCGTTGACTGCTTTACCGGATATTGCCTCAAATATATGGATTTTATCCATCTTTTTACTTGCCAAAGCTATATGTTTTCCGTCAGGGCTGAAATTATAGCCATTCTCATCATGTAGCCATAAATTCAAACCGCTGAAATTATGAACTGTTTCCTGTGTGTCGCTTTCTATTAGTCTTAGAGTAGAAAAATCATTTACTATGAGGTATTTTGCGTCAGGGCTTATGCTGTTGACCACATAAATCTTTTTTTTATTACCATCAAAAGAAACAAGTTTTTTGCAGGAAGGCAGTTCATATAAGGTAAAATAAAAATCTCCTAAATTTACGCAGGCAAACTTTCCGTTTCCGCTGAATACGGCGCTGGGATAATCTCCTTTCAGGCCCATGGCTACTTTTTTTAGAAGCCTGAATTCGCCGGTATTTTTATTTGAAGCCAGAGAATAGTCCGGGACAGAAAAGTTTAAAAACAAAATGATTGCCGCAGAAGCAAGATAATTGGTTAGTTTGCGGAGATTACGCATTTTTTACCTAGCCTTTCTTTGTTCTTTCCTTCAGATACTCTTTGTATTTTTCCCAGCTTATATCGTCTTTCCCTTCTTCCGTATGCCACCATTCTTTAATCTCCGAAGAAAGATCGCCGGAGGTTTTATAGAAAATCAGCTCCAGGGGTTTTTGGCTTTGAATCGTCCATATGTAACCGTTGGCACATACCTCATATTCGTCCTCATCGAGATAGCAGACTATTACGGAGTTATCTTTTATAAGGGAGCGATCCTCATAAAGAATAAGCTTGTCCTTGGCGAAGACTCCCGAGAAGCAGTCGCGGACAAGCACGACAGAAAGAATGGCACAGATAATGAGCTTTTTAACCATCGAAAATATTTTACTATGGAAATCTCCTGAATACAATCGCATTCTTTAATTTACTTTAAGAGAATCTGATTGTATAATAATTCATAATACAACCAAGGAGGTTTTTTTTGACTTTTTGGGCCTTTTCCGCATTGCTTAACGCGCTCATAGCTACCGGCATAGGCGCCCTGGTCTATTTTAAGAACCCGAAAGAACGCTTAAATAAGCTCTGGGCGTTTGTGACTTTTATAATATCTCTGTGGAGCTACAGCTATTTCCTGTGGCAGATAGCCGACGATAAATCCGCGGCTCTTTTCTGGTGCCGGAGCCTTATGGCCTGGGCCATATTCATTCCTGTCGTTAACCTGCATTTTCTGGCGGTTTGGCTGGGGTTTTTCGAGAAAAAAAGAAAACTACTTTTTTATTGTTATCTTGCGGGCTCTCTCTTTTTTATACTGAATCTCACTCCTCTTTTCGTTAAAAAAGTCGAGCAGGTCCTTTTCTTTGAATACTGGCCAAAGGCAGGGCCCGCCTTTCACCCCTTTCTCGCCTTCTGGGCCTGGCTGGCGTATTATTCGATTTACCTTATGATCAGAGAGTTACGTGACGCGCAGGGCGTTAAGCGCAATCAGATAAAATACGTCCTTATAGGAATGGTAATAGGCTATGCGGGAGGGTTTACCAACTATCCTCTCTGGTATGATATCGAGATAGTACCGGCCGGAAACATACTGGTATCCGTCTTCTACCTGTTTCTCTTTTTTCAGGTTATAATTAAATACCGATTTTTAAACCTGGAAGTAGCTGTAACAAAAGCGGGTATTTTTATAGGCCTGTACGCTCTTGTTCTGGGGATACCGTTCTGGATAGGCACCAGGCTGTTGGACGGCGCGACATGGGTCGTACCCGTGATTACCATGGGAACACTTGCTACGATGGGACCTTTTCTTTATAAAAAGTTTCAGCAAAAAGCCTCTGATGCCATACTTTCCCGGCAAAGACAGTACCATGATATACTGTTGCAGGCCATAAAAGGGATGATCAGCGAGGGGGATCTCGAAAACCTGCTTAAAGACGTGGTTTATACGGTCAGGAGGATAGTGGGGACCGAATATGCCGTTATATTTCTGGAGAGCAGAAATAAGGACGCGTATCTGCCGAAGGAACATAAAGGCAGGCAGGTTTTTCCTTTTGATTTCTCTTTTTCCGCGAATGACCCGGTAGTGACGGCCCTCAGGAGAAAAAAATCGCCGATAAGCTATAAAGAGCTGAGAACCCTGATAAAAGATCAGGACCTGTCTTTTATGGACCTGGTGATTCCGTTTTTCGCCGAAGATATGCTTCTGGGTTTTTTGATTTTGGGCAGAAAACAGGACAGGACTTCCTATAACGAAGATGATATCAGTATTTTTGAGATATTGTCCCGGCAGGTGGCTCTCGCTATGAGAAACTGCATGTCTTCGGAGGAGCTCAGGGAACGCGAGAAATTCTTCGCGGCCGAGAAGCACGCCATGATAGACGGGATGGCGGACGGTGTAGCCCATCAGATGAGAAACCGACTGACAGTGCTTAATTCAATTGCCACGGGACAGCAGCTGGAGATAGACGTTTTTTTGAAAAAAAAGAAGTCTACACCATCAGGGACTCATAGAGCTTA
>CAZEGO010000198.1:0-2940 GCA_964511955.1 uncultured Planctomycetia bacterium
ATTTCGTGAGGGATACGACCTCTATGAGATTCCTGCCGAGATTCTCAAAAAGCTCTTTTACTATCGAGGCTTTTTCTTTGCGGGGTTTGGCGCCGGAAAACGCCAGGTCTAAATTAGCCAGAGCGGTTTCACGGTCTCTGCCCAATAGATAAAAAGCCGCTCTTCCCAACAGACCGCCGAGCCTCAAAGCCCACCTCAAAGGAAGCGCATATACAATAAAAGCCACTATCCTAAAGAGCAGAAAAATAACGACACGCCGCGGTTTTTCTTTGACCATAACCGGGATATATTAACATACGGTATATAAGGAAGTCAATAGATAAAGACCGGTTTTCACATAGGATGCATCTCGAAAATCATTCGGCGAGCCTTAATCTGTATTCTTCGTTTCCTGAATCCAAAATTATCTCTTTTTCTCTTATGTCTAGCACGGTCATACCGTTTATAACGTCTCCGGTTTTAAGCACTTCGTTATTCACTATAGCATACGGGTTGTACTCATCCCAGACTATCCCGTTTAATTCCAGACTATCCGCTCCCGGTGCACGGCTCGCTATAGCCCCAAACGTGAAGGGATTCCTCCCCCATGGCTTTTTGTCGGCTATTCCTTCGATTTCTTCCATCGGGTTTTTTTCGCTAAAATTCGTGGCATCGGATATAACGGAATGACCGGAAGCTTTATTTTCCGGGGATTCAACTGTCCGGGTCTTCGTAAAAATACCCGAAAACATGTAGATCAGGATCACTATACCCACGCCCGTTATAATAAGTTCTATTTTTTGTTTTCTGACGATTTTTTCAGCCATATTAATTACCTCTCATAAAGGCGCACAGGCTGATACCGGCCCTAAGCCCGGACGGGACATTGTCAGATTTTTCTATCTTGGCACTCTCTATGATCAGCATAGGGGATGTGCTCTTTTTGAGGTCTATTAAAAACTTCCCCAGAGACTTATAGTCCGATTCGGTTTCGATGGATAAAGGCATGCACTTACAAAAACTATCGCCTATTTTTACTTCTGCGTCCTTAGCGTCTCTGTAAATCTCCAGGTTTCTGGGTTTAAAGGATATCACGCTGACATCAAAATATCTGGCTTTCTCGTTAAGCTGTCTTATTATGCCGGATACGCTTGTCTCGTAAGGAAAAGTCTTTTCCATCTCTTCCACCGTATTGCGCATATCTATTATTTTATGATGGATATCTTTTTTCCCTCCGATAAACGAATACAGGCCCTTTATTTCGTTCAAAGTTTCGACATGCTCGGCCTTAAGCGAATTAAACTGCCTGTAAAGCGGCATATAGATTAAGCTGAAAACCGCCGATAAAATCAATAAAAATATACCAGCGAGCAATAACTCTTTTTTGTTCTGTGCCTGCATGCTACACCTGAGTACCGGTTATGTCGCACCTTATCTTGAAGTCGAGAGCTTCTCCGGAAACCCCACCGGCCTGTTCGCTGAAAACAAGCTTTATTTTTTCCAGCACATCGGAATCTTCCAGGGCCGACATGAATTCGCTGAGCCTTTCGCCCTGAAGGATCCTTCCGGATAATTCCACGCTGTTCCCGTTATTACTTATAATCAATCCCTCCAATGCCACGTAGTCCGGCACAATGAGGCTTAATTCCTTCATTACGAATCCTACTCCGCAACCCTTACCCGAAACCGTCCTTATGGCTCCTTTGATGTTATTATACCTGTTCCTTAGATCCCTGATATCTTTCATTTCTTTCCATTGTAATTTATAGGTATCAAGCTGATCCCTGAGATTGGCCGTTCTTATCGATAATGTAACATATAAAAAAGAGAGTATGATGACCACGGACAAAGCCAACACCCTGGAAGAAAAATTCTTCAGAGCCTCTTTTTTGTTCTCCTTAAGATTTTTCGGGATGATGTTAAGAGACGACCTGCCCAATAACGCCAATCCGTTGGCACACGCTATCTGCGGTAATATCCCCAGGACTTCGAGGCCTGTATTTTTCGCGAAATACTTTTTAAGCCCCTTAAGCTTAGACCCGCCCCCGGCAAGCACGATTTTATTTATCGGTTTGGAACCGTATCTTCGCGAATAATATTCGAGGGAACCCTTGATCTCCTTGGAGAATTTCTCAAGTACGGGCCTCATTATGGAAAGTATGGTTATATCTTCGGTTATACCCCGTTCGCGCTTAAGCTTTTCGGCATCTTGGCGGGAAAGCTCCATTTTTTTGTCTCCGGAGATAAAAGAACCTACCATAGCGTCCGTGATAGTATCCCCGCCCACGCCTATTTCTCTGGTAAAGCATAGCTTTTCTTTGTCTATTATACTTATCGTGCTCTTTACACCTCCTATATCCACGATAGCTACCGCTTCCTCTTCCGGAACTATGTTCAAGTGGTCCACATAAGCGGCAAGAGCTATGTCAGTGGTAAAGACTCCCTGGACATTCAAACCCAGACCCTTGATCCCTCTTATCCTATCCCGAACGTCCTGCTCCAAATAGACTATGGCCATCAACTCTATCTTTTTTATATCGCCGTCATCCTCTGTTTCGCGTATTATATCGAAGCTTACGCTTGTTTTTTCGATGTCAAATCGTATCTGTTCTTTCAGTTCCCATTTAAGAGCTTCCTCTATTTCATCCTCGGGCATCGAAGGGATAGCGACTCTCCGTGTCATTAAATTGTCGCCTATGAAATTTATATAGACTTTTTCGTCGGTTATAGCCAGCTCTTCCTTTAGGTTTTTTATATGCTCTTTTTCCTTAATCAGGATTTTTTCCTGCGCTATTCCTTTCGGGCTTTTGGTCAATTTTATCGCCCTGAAATGGGTCAGGCCTATGTCCAGGCCCACGGCTGTCTCTCTGCCGGAGCCGAGACCAATGGCTGAAAGAAGGATTTTGGATTCTTTTTTTATTTGACGTAAAAAATCGCTCATAATATTTTAATTATATCATA
>CAZEGO010000199.1:0-2917 GCA_964511955.1 uncultured Planctomycetia bacterium
CGATTCCCTGTCTTTTGTCTTTGACACGAATTCACGGAGGACATCGTTGGATTTCTCGTATCTTTTTATCCTGTAAAGTATTTCCCCTCTTTTAAGTTGCGCATTGTCTTTCAGGTCTGCAGGGGGAGACGATGACAGAAAATCAGAAAAAGCGGCCAATGCGTCTTCGTAACGCTCTCTTTCATAAAGAGACCAGGCTATAGAATATTTAGCGTAGGGTACGTATTTTGAGGAAGGGAATTCGCGGATTAATTCCTTATTAAGCTCGGCAGCCTTTTGGAAATCGCGGGTTCTTAAATAAATTTCGGCCTTCCAATAAACAGACTCGTCAGCATACTTCGCGCCCTCTTCGCTCTCTGTCACGCTGTTTAATTCGCGCATAGCATCGTTATACTTACCCTGATGCACCAGGGCCCGGCCCAGAAGCAGCCTTGCTTCCGATAAACCGGGATCGTTCGGGTTTTTCTCTATAAACTTCCTGAACGCTTTTTCCGCGACTTCATAAAAACCGTCCTGAAAAGACTTGCGGGCTACTAAAAAATCACTGTCTCCGTCTTGAGATAATACCGGTGGGCATAAAAGTAATATATATAATATAGTTACATATATAGCTGCTATGTATCTCATCTCGTTTTTGAATATACCACTAATAGACAACACAAGCAACAAAAATCTACCATGCTAACCATGTCCCCAACCATGTCCCACACCGGGTGTGGCCCAGAGGCCACACCCGGTGTGGGACATGGTTGGCGCGCTATTTGCGGTTTTATATGGAAAGGTGTTCTTTCAGGTACGAACCTGTGTACGAGGATGACTCTTTTATTACTTCTTCGGGTGTTCCTTCGGCAACTATCTTTCCGCCGTCTTCTCCTCCGCCCGGGCCTAAGTCTATTACGTAATCCGCGGATTTTATGACATCCAGGTTATGCTCTATCACGAGTACGGTATTCCCGGCTTCCACCAACGCGTGCAATACGTTTAATAGCTTGTCTATGTCCGCGAAATGCAATCCGGTAGTGGGTTCGTCGAGTATATAAAGCGTCTTCCCTGTACCTATCTTACTAAGTTCGGTAGCAAGTTTTACCCTTTGCGCCTCGCCCCCGGAAAGCGTGGTCGCAAACTGTCCCAGCTCTATATAGCCAAGTCCCACATCATTCAGGACCTTAAGTTTTTGTCTTATCAAGGGTATATTTTTAAATAACTCCAGCGCTTCTTCGACCGTCATTTCAAGGACATCCGCTATGGATTTCCCTTTATAGAGAATTTTCAGAGTTTCCTGATTATATCTTTTGCCGTGACAAACCTCGCACCTCACGTAGACATCCGGAAGAAAATGCATCTCTATCTTTTTTATCCCGTCGCCCTGACACGCTTCGCACCTGCCTCCTTTTACGTTAAAGCTGAAACGGCCCGGTTTGTATCCTTTCATCCTGGATTCGGGTAATTTGGCAAACAGAGCCCTTACGTATGAAAACAGCCCGGTATAAGTGGCGGGGTTGGAACGGGGCGTCCTACCTATAGGAGACTGATCGACCACGGCTACCTTGTCGATGTTCTTCATCCCCTCTATTTTTTTATGAAGTCCCGGCTTTTCTTTTGAACCGTATAACTCCCTGGCGAGCGCGTTGTATAAAATATCATCCACCAGAGTGCTTTTGCCGGAACCTGACACGCCTGTAATGCAGGCAAAAAGACTCAGCGGAATTTTTATGTCGATATTTTTTAAGTTATGTTCTCTTGCTCCCCTTATAACAAGGAGTTTCTTTTTATTCTTTTTTCTCCTTTTTTTTGGAACGGGTATTCTTATTTCGCGACGGAGATATTTACCGGTCAGAGATTCACCGGAGGACAATATGTCCTTTATGCCGCCTTTTGCCACCACTTCCCCTCCGTGTTTACCGGCCCCGGGCCCCAGGTCTATTATATGGTCTGCTTCTCTTATAGTGGCTTCGTCATGCTCTACCACTATAAGGGTGTTGCCTAAATCCCTCAGAGACTTCAGGGTGTCCAGGAGCTTAGAGTTATCTTTCTGATGCAGTCCGATACTGGGCTCGTCAAGTATATACACCACCCCTACCAGACCGGCGCCTATCTGTGTGGCAAGTCTTATCCTCTGGGCCTCGCCGCCCGACAAGGTGGAACTCTTTCTGTCGAGGGTCAGGTAGTCCAGCCCCACGTTAGACATGAACTCGAGCCTTTCCCTTATTTCTTTCAGGACCTGCCGGCCTATTTTTTCTTCTCTGGAGCTTAATTTAAGCCCGCGAAAAAATTCCTTAGCGTTTTTTATAGAAAACTCGCAAACTTCGCTTATTGACAGATTCTTTATCTTTACGGAGAGGCTTTCGGGTTTTAGCCTTTTACCGCCGCACGCGGGACATACCGACTCTATCATGTACTTGTTAAGCTCCCTTCTCATGAACTCGCTTTCGGTCTCTTTGACGCGCCTGAGAAGATTGGGTATAACGCCCTCGAAATAAACCAAATCATCGTCGCCTGAACCGTGTAATATAATCTCTCTGACCTTCTTCGGTATATCCTTGAAGGGGGTGGTTATGTCGAATCCATACTCATGCGACAGCCTTCTCAGCATCCTTCGGTAATGAAGGACTATCTTTTTCCCTCCGATACGCCAGGGTTTTATGGCTTCTTTAAGTGGTTTTGTTTTATCGGGAATCGCCAGCGCCGGATCCGCGTCCATTCTGTTTCCCAGGCCCGCGCATTCACCGCATGCCCCGTATGGGCTGTTGAACGAAAATATCCTGGGTTCTATTTCGCGATAACTGACATCGCACCGGGGGCAGGAATAAAGCTCGCTGAATAATTTTTCCTCTCCGTCCTCCGGCGATATAAGCACCATGCCCTTTCCTACCTTTAAGGCGGTTTCCACGGAATCCGCCAGCCGCTCTCTCACCTC
>CAZEGO010000200.1:0-2897 GCA_964511955.1 uncultured Planctomycetia bacterium
GCATGAGGAGAAATTCACGGGCGGATCCCTGGCCGTAGCCAAACACGTTGCGAATTTCTGTAAAGAAGTTCACCTCGTTACGACTATAGGTACGCAGAATAATTACAAGGATTTCATATTAGACAATCTGAATGACAATATAAAGTCCAGAATTTTTTACCGGGATGATGTGCCCACTGTGGTCAAGAGAAGATATCTGAACCCCTCTTTTTTGAGTAAGAATTTCGAGATAGTATTTATCGATGAGGAAAAGCGTTTACCCGAAAAATTATCCGAACGAATATGCAAGCATTTGAACAAAGTAATAGACAGGTACGATCTTGTGATAGCGGCTGATTTCGGTCACGGTCTTATGTCCAAAGAAATCAGGAATATTATTTCGCGTAAAGCGAAATTTTTTGCCGTTAACACGCAGACAAACAGCGCTAATATGGGATATAATCTTGTGACGAAATATCCGAGAGCGGATTTCATATGCATAGACGAGCCGGAAATAAGACTGGCGATGCACGATAAATTCGGCGATCTTAAGGAGCTTATTATCAGAGTTTCCAAAAAATTAAAATGCGACAGGATAATCGTTACGAGAGGGCACAACGGTTCCCTGGCTTACAGAAAGGGGAAAGGTTTTTTTACCGTGCCTGTCTTTTCAAGAGAAATAGTAGACAGGATAGGGGCCGGAGACGCGTTTCTGTCTATAGCTTCGCCTGTAGTGGCCAAGGACTATCCTCTTGAGGCGGCCGCCGTTATAGGCAATGCCGTAGGAGCTCTGGCCGTACTGATAGTCGGGAACAGAACGCCGGTGGAACAGGTGCCTTTATTTAAATTTATAACTTCTTTATTGAAGTAAGGAGTTTTATTTGAGGCGGCAGCCAGGCTTTACTGTATTCGTAACGACAACACTTTTTAAAGATAAAAGGACATGTCCATGAATAAAAATTTATTCTCCGATTATATTGCGTCTTTATCGGAGGCGCTAAAGGAAGCCGAGATAACGTTAAAAAACGGCAGGAAAATTACAATGGACGAAGCCGTAAAAAAAATAACGACGCGACTTTCGCCGATAAGAAGCGGAAGCGACTCTCAGGTATTTTTTATAGGAAACGGCGGGAGTTCGGCCATAGCCAGCCATCAGGCTATAGACTACTGGAAGAACGGGCACATAAAAGCAACGGCGTTCAACGACGGAGCGTTGCTTACCTGTCTCAGTAACGATTTCGGATACGAGTATGTTTTTCAAAAACCCCTGGAACGATTTGCGGCAAAAGGGGATATACTTTTCGCGATAAGCAGTTCCGGCAACTCAAAAAATATCATAAACGCCGTTCGCGCCGCCCGGAAAAAAAGGCTGTCTACGGTAACTCTATCGGGCTTTGGGAAAGACAACAAGCTGAGAAAGTGCGGTGATATAAATTTTTACGTCCCGTCCTTTTCATACGGGATAGTCGAAATAGCCCACCTTTCTATTTGCCATTCCATACTGGATTTTATTATAGAAAACGACTTATGAGTTTTTCTAAGATATTTCTTGGTATAATTTCGGCGATTATATTGATTGTAAGCGCGCTGAGTTTCTCTTTTTCGGCGGTAAAACCTTTTACGCTCGACGAAATCGAGGAGGCGCGTATGGTGGAGAAGATTCCGGAGCTCGGGCCCCGGACTTTTCACAAAGACTTGGGAGGGGAGGACTTGAGTCATCCTCTTTTGTACAGTTATACAAATACTCTGTTTTATCTTGCCTTTGGGTCAAGTGAAGTGGCTTTACGGAGCTATGGCATATTTTTCTATCTATTGTCGCTGTGGGTACTTCTTCTGATGATAAAAGAAGCTTTTCCGCTGGACGAAAAGATGAGGAACATCGCCCTGTACGTAGCGTCGGGTATATATCTCCTTAATCCTCTTCTGATACAGCATTCTATGCTCCTGAACGCCGATAATAACATATCGTCTTTCGCGATTCTTCTTTTCGGATATCTTTTTTTCAGGTTCGAGAAGCTTGAGGGCAGGGAATTCCTGAAGTCACGGGTTTTCATAGCTCTCGCCGTGGCTTTCAACTATATGTGTAAAGAGATAACCCCTACTTTCCTGATGATAGGTGTTATGGCGTATCGCCTTTTAAAAAGAGATTTCAAAAAAATCCTTCTGGACATTCTCGCGATATTTGCCGGCCTCGCACTGTTCTCCCTAATATGGATGACTTATTGCCTGCTAAGCGGAACGGATGTCTGGGCTTTTATAAAATATACGGCGGTAAATAAGGGTAAAAAGGTGGATATGGAATTTTTGTTGCGTAATTTAAGATATTTCTTTGTCATATGGAAATGGCCTTTCTACTGGGTAAGCGCTCCTTTTTTTATATTAGTTTTTATTTATGTCTTCAGGAGGCTCAGGTATTTTTTTAACTGCTTTAAACTCGAGCGGGAAGATTTCATAATTATAGCGGCGATTTTTATGTTTATGCCTTTTATATTCGTTAAGGCCAGCATCGATATGATGAAATACCAGTATCCTTCTATTCCGTATTTCATATTTTCCATAACTGTTTTTTGCGTACGCTCCCTGAAAGGCGAGGAGCTTAAACAAGATACCGTTAAAAAGTTTCTGATTCTCTCTTTTGTGTCGATTTTAGCGGGGTCATTTATTTATTTTTTTATCGGCGATTACATACTGGCGTTGTGGAGTCCGCTGACGGGACATATGGGAGGCAATTTTTATTTGTTCTATTACGCGCCGGTTGTGATAATCCCCGCGGTCGTTTTTTTCTTTTTCCGTAACCGGAGATTTTTAAAACCGGTCATATGGGGACTTCTGCTGTCTATACTGCCCGTCAATATAGGGCTGAACATAAACCAGATGAGACCTTACACTACGGCCGAAGGCTTTCTTAACTACGGCGA
>CAZEGO010000201.1:0-2894 GCA_964511955.1 uncultured Planctomycetia bacterium
AAATCCATCAGGTTAAGAGTGTCCCATCCTGTTGTGTCTGTCTGGGTGAGGTTTAATTTTAAGGCTGTGTAGTTCTGGGTTCCGGCTTCGGCTGTGGGGTCGTTTAAGTTATGCAATAAATTCACCAGTACATCCGACGTGCCCGAATTGGTCAATGTGCTGCCTGAAACACCAAGCTTAGCCGAAGGTGTTGTTGTGCCTATTCCCGCATTGCCCGGGACATACATGTTGCCCGACCCGGAAACTTCAAACGCAACATTATTATTGTTATAGTTAATAAGCTGAAATCCCTGCGTATCACCACCGACAACTCCTAATTGGACAGTAGGGTCATTAAGCATCTTGGTTCCTGCGTCTGTGAAAATCTCATAACCCAGAGCCCAGTTACTTAAACTGCCGTTCAATATCAATCCCTGCCCCGAGTCTATTTCAATATTGCCACCCGATATATGAAGTTTTTCGGCAGGCGTCGCAGTACCGATGCCTACATTCCCCATAGTCAGTATATTCTGACTGCCGAAGTTCGGGGATATTTTGGTACCGGCTATGGCCGCCGATGCATTGACATCCGCGTTTATTATTGTATCGTTTGTTATTTCGCCGGATTCTATTGACTGGCCTAAGAGTGAGACATTGCCCGACAGGGCCGCATCCGCTACTGTAGAATCCACTCCTATCGTGAGAGTATCCGATACTTCGTTGTCTGCCCATGGATTGAGAGTATTGACCCAGTTGGCTGAGATGGTCTCTGCTTCATCCAGCATGGCTATACTTGCTACGTCTGATAAGTCACTTGAATTTATCTGGTCTCCTCCTACCTGTATCTGGGTAACGGCATTCACGTAGTTAGCGGCCAGCGTTCCGTCCAGCCCGACATCTCCGTCTTCGTCTATGTAGAATTTCTCATCCGGAGTAGTGGCTCCTGTTTTTATTACGAAGAGTTTGGAGTCAGCGGTGGGAGTATCTGTATTTGAGTGTATCTGAAGCTGCGCGTCCCCCGCTTTGTTTACGTGCATAAGTGATGTCGGGTCAGTAGTTCCTATGCCTACATTGCCATCGGCTAAAACTGTAACTTTTTTACCTCCGTCAGATGTTTCTAAGTGTAAGTTGTTAAAATTATCGCTGGTAATACCCGCTCTTGCGGCATTATCAGGGGCAACAAATCTGAACGCCTGGCTTCTGTCTATTTTAACATCTCCACCTGCTATTTGTAGTTTGGCCACAGGGCTCATGGTTCCTATACCGACATTGCCGTTCGAATTTAAAACCATTTTAGCGCTTGTACCATCTGCGTTTGTCCCGACATACCAGGCGTGCCCTTCATAACCTTTATAATACAGGTAAGCATTGGGCTGACCTAAGCCTATACCGTACATCTGAGTATTATCTATTCTGTCATCATACAAAGAAATTTTATCACCTGTAGTAGCTCCGAAAACCAATTTGCCTCTTACGTCGAGTTTCTGGTTCGGCGTAGCCGTACCGATACCCACGTTACCACTCGTAGCATCCACGTAGAATTTATCCGTATTAACAGTCAAGTTACCGGATACATCCACCGCGTCGGCTAATGTCAGATTGCCTGTAGTATTCAGTACATCTCCCTGAAGGTCTGACTGTCCTGTAACTGTAAGAGTGGTGAACGCTCCCGAACCTGTAGCTCCTCCTGTTCCGAGAGCACTGTCAACATAGGCTTTTGTGGCGGCGTCCTGGGCGGCTGATGGGTCTGAGAGACCTGTTATTTTTACCGAATTCAGGTTTACCGCTCCTGATTTGTCAATGGTGACTTTTGTCACTCCGTCGCCGTTTTGCACCAGGAAGAGGCTTGAGTCTTTATAAGCGGTTACGCCCGAGGCTCCGGCTGTGTGATTAGAGTCCAAAGTAAGACTGGAATTATCGGTTATAGTCGATACGGTAAATATCTCATCGCCTATTTTTATTGAGTCTCCTTCGTTCAGTTCGGTGGTGAAGCTTGTGCCTGAACCGGTTACCGCGGCTGTGTTGGATGTCACGGAGAGTGTGCCGGTGAGGGCAGTATTGAGGTTGCCTTTCACGTTTAAATTAGACGCGGGGGATGTAGTGCCTATGCCTACCAAACCTGAATTTGAAATCACCATAGCATCAAGGGCGCTATTACTATTAACCGATAAAGGCGAGTTTGTATTATTTACGCGAAAATAAATTCCTTCATTACCTGTGTCGGCATTTAAATTTTCTATAGAAAAAGCGTTACCTCCGCTTCTTCCTCTCGTAATATACATATAAGAACCGCCTAAATGATAGTCCCCTCTTACGCTCAATCTACCGACATTTTGAGATTGCCTCCGGAAAGTAAGCAAATCTGAAGTGTCCGAGGAGGTTTGAACTCTAAACGCATTATTATTCCCATCCACAACACCTATATATAGTGGAGTTGAAGGCGTGTCAGTCCCTATTCCTATGTTACCTGTGGTCAATATATTCTGACTACCGAAATCAGGACTGATTTTCGTACCGGCTATGGCTGCACTTGCGTTTACGTCATCATCTATTATAGCTCCGTCTAAAATCTTTGCCGAAGTTATACCTGAATCTTTTACCCTTAATGTATCCGAGTTAGTTTCTATGGTGGAGTTATCCACGTTAGTTGATAATACGCCATTTGAATACCCCAGACCATCACCGGCTGAACCTGCCGCTAAACTAAACTGTTGTCCTGCCAGTGTAAGACCGTTACCCGCCGTGTAAGGATTGGCTATGTCGTAGAAGTTTGTTCCGTCGTTTGTTATCTGCCATTTGCCGGCGGTATTGTTCCATTTTATCTGGCCATTCGTATTATTGATTTTTATGAAACCGTCCTCACATTGGCGCCTGACCAAACTTGAGGCAGAGCAAGCAAATACGCTGACAAATTT
>CAZEGO010000202.1:0-2871 GCA_964511955.1 uncultured Planctomycetia bacterium
ATAGGCTTTGACTCTTTCGAATATGGGGCTGTCGGGCTGACGATAACGAATATGAGTATGCGTGGAAAAAAAGTTGTTTTCGCATACAAAAAAAACCGGTAGTTTTTTTAATACCGCGAAATTAATGGTTTCGCCACACGCCCCTTCCTCGAACGCGGCGTCACCGAAAAAAGCCACCGATATGTTTTTCTTTTTATCCATCGAGACCGAAAGCCCCACCCCGGCGGCCACGGGCACCATGGCTCCCAAGATAGGGGCGGAATACATATTATTATCAACGGAAGTAAGATGAGCGGATCCGCTCCTGCCGCCGCAGGCTCCAGTAGAACGTCCGTACAACTCGGCTAACATTTGATGTAAATCACCGCCCTTGGCAAGGTATCCGGCGTGACAGCGATGACTGTTGAATATCCAGTCCTCTTTTTTAAGTGACTCGCATACGCCTACGGATACCGCTTCCTGCCCTATGGAAAAATGTGTGGGCGTACGCATCTCGCCTTTGGGATAAAGCTCGGCTATACGCTCCTCCACCATGCGGATACGCATCATTTTTTTAAAAAGTGTTATCAGCAATCTTTTGCTCATATCAAACTATATTTAATCATTAAGCCAGAGCGCTTAATCCTGTTTATATGAAATTCTCATGCGGAAGAGGATGCTTCAGCCTCCACAAATATGTGTTTATCTCATCCAGCCTGCAAAGTTCACGGCATTTCCGGGCATCCATTTTGGCCTCCATGTATTTTAATATTTCTTTACGCTTTTTACCCTTCCATATATCCGGGAAACTTTTCTCGTTTATGTTGCCGAAAGAAAATTTCTTCAGTCCGCAAAAAGTGTTACAGGGGTATATTTCCCCGTCCGAACTAAGATAGGCCCAAAACTGCGTTCCGAAACATCTTTCATAAGGTTTTTGCCTGAATCTTTTCCGCATAGTCGCTTTCCTGAAAACAACATCAAAACTTTCCGATGAATACTTCTTCAGTCTTTTTTCAAGATACATGAAATCCGAATAATCTATGGCCGTTCCGACCTCGTTCCTGCTGAGCGGATGCTTAGAATACGGTTTTACTATAAAATAGTCCACGCCGGTTTTTTTCATGAGAGCGGCCGCCTTCTCTGCGTCTGAAATGTTTTCCTTAAGCAGGAGGAACTGCGTTCCTATAGTCGTTTTTAATCCGCGGATTTTTTTTATAGACACGGCAGTTTTAAGATTATCCACGACTCTACGGAAATCCTTTCGGGGAGTCGAATGAATTTTGCCGTACGTTACAGCCGTGCCTGCGTCGATACTCACGCGTATCCAGGTAATATTTCCAAGGCATTTTTCGGAAAATTCCCGTGTCATTAAAACGCCGTTCGTCGTTACGGCGACGTCCAGCCCGGATTTCTTCGAAAAATTAACGAAATCAGGCACATCTTTATTAAGGAGAGGTTCTCCTTCTCCCGCTATAACAATAGCTTTGACGCCTCTGCCAGAGACCTCTAGTATAAAATCCCTGAAAACCTTTTTTGACAGAAAGTCGCCTTTACCTGTCCTGTAATCCAGGCCGCAGAAAATACATCTGTGATTACACATGCTGGTAGGCGAAACTTCTATGCATACCGGGTAAACGGTTTTACCTTTAATCCAGTCCCTGATCCTGCCGGGATGGTAAATAAGTTTATGGCTGTCGATTTTTAAATCATCCACGATTATCCGCCCTTACCAAGCTTGAAAATCTTTTTATAGCCGCCCGCTATTTTAGCGACGAGCGCCCCCTTGAAAGTATTCCGGTAGAAGCCGTCTTCTTTCACGACAAAGCCGCCTTCGGCCATGCCTTTTAATTCATTTTCGTATTTTATATCGGCTTTATAAACGTTTCTGAGTTCGTCAAAAGTCAGCTTTTTGCCAGGTGTGTTTTCTATTTCTATCATGATTCTCGATGAAACCGATCTGTCCACAATATAATAAAAAGTCAGATAAATAAAAAACAGCATGGCAAAGAACGTAACCCCGTAAAAGAAATGAATAAAAACGGATTTTTCTGTAACAATTATACGTCTTCCGTATATTAAACACGCAGCAAGAAAAAACGGGAAAACGGCGAGCCATATAAGAGAAAGCAGTTTTCCGTGCCATAGCAGTTTGCGTATAGGATGCTCATAGCTTTCTTTCGTGACCCCTATATGTGCCAGGACAAAATGTATGCCCACGCACACCAGAGAGCATAGAACCGCGATAAGCATACTGACCATTACTGATGCCCTCCAATGTTTAAATAGTCTCTCAGGAATTTTATAATCACGGCATGAGTTCTTCCTTTAGGAGTGTTCCTGATAAAATCGCCGGTTTTTATTAACCTGTCAAGATATATCATATCATCTACTTCATATCTGAACTTGTCCTCCAGGCTGTACTCGGATTTTAACTCTTCCAGCGTAAGTTTTCGCCTGTCGGACCTGTCTATGTCGGTCATCATTCGCACACTGACGGACCTGTCCAGGACAATCACGAGGTGAGCGTAAAAATAAAAACAAAAAAAGTAAACGAAAATTCCGTTAAGTGTGTCCACGAAGGCGGAGGGCAACACGGCGTTTAACGTCTTGTTTGCCCCACTTAAAACCAGCCAATAATAAGAGAGGGAGTACAGTAGGAGACAGAACAGCGATACAATCAAAAGAGTGCGAAACCTTCTCTTAACCATGCCTCCGTGGAATATAAATATATGCAATATAAGAAACAACAGAAAAAATATCGATGAAAGAATAATCGCGGACAACATATAAATAATTATATGACAAAGAGTTAAAAAAAACAAGAATAAACGTCATTCTTGTCAAGCCAAAATAGAAATGTCCTATAGTTACCAAAGTAGAAATGTCCTATTT
>CAZEGO010000203.1:0-2851 GCA_964511955.1 uncultured Planctomycetia bacterium
GATTTTAGAGGCAACTCCTCGGAGCTTTTATGTCAAAATCGCTGATTGACTCCGCTCTTGAGAAGGCAAAGTTAGGTTGCTCAAGAAATTGGGGAACAACTTGCGTTGAATTTCACGAAAACTTAAAAGATTTATGGATTAAGATGGCACGACGGCCAAAGTATTCTGAAGTGACGATACCTAATTCAAAATATAGTAGTACGGCATATGCTTATTTTTTTGGGAGTTGGACTAAAACATTGATTGATTTTAAGAGATATTTGGATGAGGAATCAGTAGATATAGTAAGGAGCATTGCTTCAAGATCAATTATTGAGGACTTCCCATTCCCGAAAAAAAAATTAATTAATTCTTGACATATATTTGATATCAGTGTATATTTTATCTAAATATTAACCGTTTTATAGTAGTAACATAAAGAGCTGCGAGGGGATAAACACAGACACAAAAACAAAAACAAAAACAAAACCCGGTGTCAAGCAAATTTTTTTGAAAAAAAATTCTTCAATCCTGTTATTCTCTTCAGTTTAACAGGATTTTTTATTTCTGCCTGCCTGGTGACGGATATTTATGCGGAAATTGAAAATTCTTCCTCTATCGTTGCCAAAAGCGCGCATACCAACGAGCAAATTACAATAGCACGTAAAGAAAAATTCGGTCTGGAAGCTGAGAGACGCAAAGAGAAACGCATAGAAGAAGCCGAAAGAAAAAAACAAGAACGTCTCGCCGAGAAAAAACGCCTCAGGGAAGAAAAACTCAAAGCCAGAGAGAAACGCATAGAAGAAGCCGAAAGAAAAAAAGAAGAACGCCTCGCCGAGAAACAAAGGATAAGAGACGAGAAACGCAAGGAAAGACAACGCCGCATAGCGGAAAAAGAACGCCTCGCCAAACAGAAACGCATTGAAGCCGAAAGAAGAAAACAGCAGAAAATAGAGAAACAAAAAGAGCTGAGGAATAAACGGCTTGCCGAAAAACAAGAACGTCTCGCCGAGAAAAAACGCCTCAGGGAAGAAAAACTCAAAGCCAGAGAGAAACGCATAGAAGAAGCCGAAAGAAAAAAAGAAAAGCGCACGCTTGAGAAGCAACGACAGATAGAAAAGAGGCGTACGAAAGCCGAAACGCGTGAACAAGAAAAGATAAAAGAACAGCAAAAAGCCAGGGAAGAACGGTTGAAGGAGAAAAGAGACCGCATTGCGTTAAAAGAAAGTAAGCGTCAGGCCATTTTGGAAGCCAGGCGCAAAGAAAAAGAAAGCGATTTCATTACCATAAAAAATGAAACCTCGCCCGAGATTATATTTGAAGACGCACAGGACCTTTATATAGGCGGGGACATGGAAGCTGCTATACCTTTATATAATTACACTTATGATATAGCCCGAGATAAAGTGCTGAAGAAAAAGATTTTAACAGCCAAAAGAAAAGCCGAACGCGAAATTATTAAGAAGGAAAAGGAAGAAAATAAAAACCGAATCAGAAAAGAACGCATGGAAAAGATTGAAAAGAAAAAACACATCCGTAAGGATGAGTTGAAAAAAAAGGAACTCGAGAGACAACAAACAAAAGATAGAAATCAGAAAGCGAAAGAAGAACGTCTCGCCGAGAAAAAACGCCTCAGGGAAGAAAAACTCAAAGCCAGAGAGAAACGCATAAAAGAAGCCGAAAGAAAAAAACAACAACGCCTCGCCGAGAAAAAACGCCTCAGGGAAGAAAAAATCAGAAAAAGAGATGAGATAAGGGCTAAAAAAGAACGCGAACGCCAAATCAAACTGGAAAAAAAGAGGCATAATTCAAAATGATTACTTTTTTATTAAGAAGACAGATAAGATATAAAATCGCTTTACTTATACCCATATGTCTTTTTCTGGCCACGGGCAATGCATATTGCGACGACGTAGGTGCAGGAGCCACTTCCGAAGATATTTCCAATCTGGCGAAAGAAGTCCAAGCCCTTAAGGAAAAGCTGGGAGATATGGATAACCTTAAGAAACGGGTAAACGAGCTCGAAAGGAAGGTATCTGACCAGCAGAACATAATAGATGTTCAAAAGAAAGCCCTGGAAAAAGCCGGAGAAATAGCGCCTGCCATAAAGGAAGCCATGGCTCCTCCCGAACCGAAGGTTCTGGTAAAGAACTTTGTTTTAAACGGCGTTAATTTGTTTGATCCGAAGGATTTTGAACCCATTTTAGCCAAATACCGCGACAAAGAGATTGGACTAAGGGATTTAAAGAAAGCGGCTGAAGAAATAACAGCTTTTTACCGGGGCAGAGGGTATATTACCAGTCTGGCTTACGCGCCTAATCAGGAGATAACCGATAATACCGTTGAAATAAGGGTTATAGAATCTCAGGTGGGGGAAGTGACCGTCGAAGGCGGAGAATATTTCAAGGAAGACCCCATAGAACGTAAATTCAAGGTGGAGAAGGGGCAGATACTGGATTATAATCGATTGGAAAGAAGCGTTAAACGCATCAATGAACATCCCGACAGAAAAGTAAAAACAGTTTTATTGCCCGGAAAAGAACAGGGCTCTTCGGATATACTGGTTAAACTCGAAGACGAAAGATCCCCGCAGCATCTTTACTTTGAATATAAAAACAGCGGAACGAGTACTACCGGAAAAAGCCGTTTTGCCCTGGGCTATATTAACAATAATATGCTGGGGCACGAAGATATTTTTTCGGTGAAAGCTCAAGTAGGTCAGAATTACGATGCAGTCAATGCCGTAGTAATGGATTATAACTTTCCTGTCAACAGCTATAATACGAGACTGGGCGTTTACGGTCTTTACAGCCATGCCGATATCGGCGGGCAGTTCCAAGTACTGAGTCCCGAAGGTGAGGCATATGCCTTT
>CAZEGO010000204.1:0-2843 GCA_964511955.1 uncultured Planctomycetia bacterium
AGCGGACATTTCTATTTTGGTATAATAGGACATTACCATTTTGGGATGACAGAATTAAGCGAGGACGCAGGACAGTGTTATATCCCTTGCCCTTGTCTCTTGTCGCTAGATATGCGTCGCCGGGTCGTCAAAGCCGTCTGTCGGCGGGGGGAAATCCGGCGGGGGGAAAGACGGCGGTACATACGTCTCCGCCACGGGTTTGGATTTTCCGAGAACACAGATTATGTCGTCTTCGGTGATCATGGTTATGGGCGCATACAACCTGTAAGTAACTTTTATGGGGACGTTTTCGGGAGGCATCATTCCCTTTTTCCCGTTCCCGAAATGAATACTCGCGTAATTACCCGAGTCCAGCTTCACTGAATAATGTTTATCGGAAGAAGCGCTCTCCATGAAACTGTTGGTTTTTTCCCATTCCTCAAACCCGTTTTCTCCGTATACGTAAGTGTGCAGATCATATATAATAAAGCCGGCGTTATCGAGTTCAAAAACCTGTCTTGATTTGCCGCTGCTCATTCCCAGCATCTCTTCCACGGGAGAATCGTAAAGGACCCTGGCGAGCTCCTCCCTGGTAAGAATATCATTCGGGCCGGAACCCGTAAATACGTTTATACCTTTAGCGGAGAGTATTTTAACCTTTAATTCATAAAGTTCTCTCCGGCTGAGTTTACCGGTACCGGCGGGGATTTTATTTTCTAAACCCATGCTGCTCAATAAAAGGTCCGCGAAAGTATCTTTCGTGAGAAGCCTGGCAGGGTTATAACTCTCCTTTAAAGATCTCGCGGCTTCCGGGTTGGAAAGCAGCATAGCAATCTCGCACTCCGTAACTACCTCATGTGACCTGCCGAAAAATTTATACGATGCTTTCATATTCGAACCCACATCGGGTATCTTTCCTTTTATGCCGTCTCCGAAAGTCAAAATAGCTTCTCCGCAACTATCCAGTTTTACCATGTAATGTCTGTCTTCCGAAGAGCTGCCCGAAAGAGTCTTCTTCCTTTCCCATAATTCATATCCGTCTCCTTCATCCACGTAAAGTTCCATATCATAGAGTACAAATTCCTCGTTTTCTAATTCTATGAGCTGGTCGGCTAATCCGCTGGAAAAACCGAGATTCTTTTCTATAGTCACGTTTTTAAGGACTTCTGCCAGCTCCTCACGGGTAAGAGGCTCCTTGGGTTCCGTCCCCCAGAATATTTCTATCCCTTTATCTTTAAGAAGCTTTGTTTCGACTTTGTACCTCTCTTCGTCGGTCATCTGAGCGATTCTATCCTGAGGAAGCTCTCTGTCCAATCTTATTACATTGGATAATATATCCACGAATACCAACTTAGTCACCGGTTCGTATCTGGCTTTGCTCTCTTTCCTGCAGCGCTCAGCCGTTTCCAGCAAAAGGTCATTCACCGGTTCGCAAGGGCCTCTCTCAAGACATATCAAACCGTCTCTCGTACGGCAGTTAACTTTACAAATATCCGCGCTGGCAAACAGCTCTCCGGAGTTGAAAAAAATTATTGAAATAACTAATAATAGATATAAAAGCTCTCTCATAGCCAAGCTCCTTCTATAATCCGCTATTTTAGCGGATGATATTTTATTTCTTGAATTTAAAAACTTTTAAAATTCTTATATAATTATAACAAAATACCCTTTTTTTGGCAAGTCTTTTTTTATTAATCTTTTAAATGGACATCGGCATAAACGGCCAGCATTTCCTGGACTTTTCTGGGAGGTAAAATGACAAAATAATGATCTATTATACAGTGAGCCATTTCATGAGCGAGAATACCTTCTCTTATGTACCGTTCAGCGGCATAAATCGTGTTATATTTATAAATATAAAACGAATCCGCCCTATTTGGCTCGTCAAAAATTCTCTCGTACTCGGCGTCTAATCCGTGTTTATGCTTGAATATCTTAAGAGTGACGCTTATATTGGACGGATACATTTCCAGTATATCTTCCACTTTGCTGAAAATAGCGTCGAGCTTCTCTCCGAGAACATCCGAATCCGAAAGACCTGAGTTCCTGTGTCTCCCGGGATTATAAAAATTAGCGAACCTGAGATTTATACGCCTGCTCACATATCTTAAATTAACCCCTTCTTCGTAAAGCACGGTACAATATCTGCCGCGAAAGCTGTTCCATCCTTCTTCCTGCGAAAGCACAGCTCCGGAAAAAGACAATATGAGAACCATTGAAAATAAAATAACCTCGGCAGCCCGTTTGAACCTCATAAACATCCTCTCGTCGTCTTACTATTGATGCGGTGTGGTCTTAAAATAAGAGAGCGCCTTGTTGAGTTCCTGCTTATCTTTCTTGAGCTCGTCGACAATCTTTATTATATCTTCCTTGAGCAATATCTCGTTATTCGAATCATCCGAAAGCTGTTTTATCAAACCGTCAAGTTTTTCCGATACGCCTACCGCCTTCATTATGCCGGTGTTGAGGTCTCTTGTCATTTTGTTAAAAGCCGTTACGAAATTCTGAAACTGGTCCTTTTTCCTTATCCTGAGATTGGCGTTAAGGTCGCCGGCGCCTATTCTCTGGGCCTCTTTTTCGAATCTGTACATAGGTCCCGAAACCCTGTGCGTCATAAGAAGCACTACTATAGACGAAGCCAATGCGGTCAGGAAGGCTACTATAAGCCCCCCTATAATAAGCCCGGGTAAAATATAGTCCGCCGTGCTTTTTATCATAAGTCTGGAATTCTCAAAAGAGGTAGTAAGGGTGTTGCTGCTTACGGCATAGAGTATAACTGCGAAAACCAGGCAACCCAGGCCCACCAATACACAAAATTTCAATATAAACTCTCTTTGGAATTTCTTATTGATAAAGTAATTCCT
>CAZEGO010000205.1:0-2812 GCA_964511955.1 uncultured Planctomycetia bacterium
ACCTGCGCTACCAGCAATTTATAATCCGCATGATAAAGATTAAATGCCAATATCACACCGGCTATAGTCCCCAATATTGTCCACCTAATTAACTTATCTATCATCTATTACCACTCCTTAAGTAGAAGATCCTGCCTGGCAGGATTTTCTACTCTTTTGCTAGTTTATATAAGTTTTTATTTCTTTTACCCCGTATAATAGTTTTTCTTCTGTGTATATTATCGGGGGTTTTGGGTTAAAGAATGCTCCTTTTTTTGTTTTGTCATATTTGTTCATCAGTTCTAACAGGAATTCATATGATGCCATTTTGTCTATATTGTATTTGGCTATTACTACGTTGCTGTTTTGTTTCTTTTTAACTTTCGGGAGAAAATCGTTTAATATTTCTTTGCATTCTTTACATCCGGGGACGTAAAAGAACATAATTACTTTTGTATCAGCGTTTACAGGAGCAATGCCTCTGTCATTCCCGCGGCTCTCCATGTCATTCCCGCGGCTCTCCATGTCATTCCCGCGAAGGCGGGAATCCCCGCTTTCGCGAGGACGATGTCTATAATCCTGGATTCCAGCCTTCGCGGGAATGACATGAGAAGATGCGGGAATGACAGCATCTGTTTGAGCTCCTATCACACTTCCCCTGACTGTCCAGACACTATCTTTTCTTTCCGGGTCATTTGATATTATGTGTATTAATCTTTCGAATGTATCATTAACCATTTTTGTATCCAGCTTTGCTTTTATAAAGGTGCTTTCGCCCGGTTTTAATATAGGCGAATTTTCATAAGTCACGTTGGACCTGTTTTCGGGCCAGCGTGGGTCTGTAAGTTTCAAACATCCGCATCCTGACCAGACGTTTTCTAAAATCAAATCGGCGTCTCCTACGTTTTTTACCTCTATATCATAGTCGTATACGGGGCCCTGTTTGGTTTCGCCTATGTCGGAGTCGGATGTGACGATGTGGATTCGGGGGGTGTTTTCAGCAGCCTCTGTGATAAGGGGTAAAATCAAAAACACACCTATTGTCATTGCGAGGAGTCGAAGACGACGTGGCCTGCCTGCCGGCAAGGCAGGCAATCTCAGCATATTTTCGCGTCTTTTGTCATTGCGAGCATAGCGAAGCAACCTCCTGATGTTTTCGCTTAAAAATCTTTTATCAGCTAGCTTCTCATGGGATTGCTTCACTTCGTTCGCAATGACAGATGATACGCGATTTTTTCTGAGATTGCTTCGTCCTTCCAGTCCTCGCAATGACATAATTTTTCGCAATGACATATATCTCACTCCCCTAACTTCGCTGCCATTCCTTCGTTGTAGTCCTGTAATATCTGTTCCTCTGTTCTCGCGTAGTTATAAATTCTTACATCATCCATCAATCCTTTATACGGCGCCCAGGCATTACCCAGGGTCAATGTTAAAGAATCCGTCAGATGATCAGTCCACCAGCTTCCTGAATTAGTTCCTGTTAAAGTTCTCTCTATGCCGTTTATATAGAGCTTGATCGATGTGCCATCCTGCACCCATGATAGATGTATCCATTGATTTAGAAACGTTCCCAAATTATCTAGATCATATTGCAGATTAGCCTTTTCAGCATTATCATCTTCTATAACAAGGTCTATAACATTCGTAGCATAGATATAATTTCTTATATAATCGGCTGTGCCATTTTCATATAAGTGAAACATGCCTTGAGTCCTGTCTTTTTCTGTAATCTTCAGCCAATAAGAAATAGTGCCTGTAGCTGACTTTAATCCTGTCGTTGTCCCTGATACCTGATCATCCACTCCATCAAACTGTATCGCACCTCCAAATTTACCACTAGACCATGTAAGGCCTGTATTATTCGCGCCGTCACTTCCAGTAATATCGTTTGCCCCGTTGTCATCATAAACAGTATCGGCATCGGCGGACGAACCGTCATCGGCCTCATCTAACCTCCAACGGCCAACCGGCTTACCTTTATTATAGTCCCAGGCGATTTGCGCAGGGGTCCTTGCGTAATCGTAAATCTTTACATCATCTATAAGACCTTCGAAATCTTCTGTCGTACTGGCTCTATACCTGCCGATAACTACATCACTTGTATCATCATTACAGTTTCCGTCCGATAAACTTCCTGTCGCATCCAGGACACCGTTAACATATATTTCCTCTGACCCGGATTCTTTATAGACACCTACTACATGATACCAGGTGCCTGTCTGTAAAGTTGTCGCTCCGCTAAAATTACTGCAACTATGGCTTCCAAAATTAGCTTTGTCATAATCTAATTGCATCCCCCAACCGTTATTTGAATTCTTACCCATTATCCCATGACGATATTCACTGACATCTTCTGTTTTAATCCACGCTTCTAAAGTATAATCTCCTGTAAAATCAAAAACAGTATTTGCCAAAATAGTTACATAGTCATTTCCTGAATGGTCAAAGCTAAGACACGGCCCATTTTTCCCCTGAGTCCATGAAGCCCCTGAAATAGTCCCATCATAACCATTACCGCTGGAGTCATAAGCTATAACACCGGTATTCTCATCAAATTTATAATGTGCCAGAGGCAAATTCCCTCCCCATGGGTCAGCTGTGCCTGTAGCTATTCCTGTATGTGTAGCCAAGCCGGCATTGTAGTCCTGTAAGATCTGCTCGGATGTTCTTGCGTAGTTGTATACTCTCACGTCATCTATTTTGCCTTTATAAGGTCCATGCCCCGGACCCATCGCGCCTATTGAAAATACCTGCGCACTATTTGTTGAAAAAGTCCCGCTAAATGACTTATCCAAATGCACTTCCTGACCATTTACATACAAAGACTCTG
>CAZEGO010000206.1:0-2756 GCA_964511955.1 uncultured Planctomycetia bacterium
ATGATGAGCTGACAAATGTTGAGATCAAAGATTATGCGAATCCAATCGTTCCAGACATATTTGTAGAAGTAGATTGGATGGAGAAAGAATATACAGTCAGCTCTCTTGTGAAGATTCCTATTACCAACCCTTTAACTCAGGAAACTGAATGGGTCTCTTGGTGGTCTTGGGATTATTATACTAAAGAGTATAAAATGTCTGATGATGCTCAAGATACTGTTCAAAACTCATTTAGGAGCCGTGGGATTAAAATACACATCGACGACGGCTGCATGGGTGGGGGTGTAGACTTAGATGGAGATGGATATACGGGGGATGAAGGTGGGGGTACTGTACCCTATAAGGCAAGTTGTGGTGATGCTGATGATTACCAAATAAACTATTTTCCATCTGAAAGAGATGGAAAGTTCTATTATTGTTTAATGGGAAGATATATCGAAGGTTTTTGGGGTCCCATTGGTAGAGCATCAGGTGATGATTTCATTTTAGCAGATGGACTAATGATTACAGATATTAGAGTAGCAAACACGTTTATGCATGAGTTAGGGCACTTAATAATTCCTTCGAGTGCTAGTCATCTAAAAGATCCTGATTATTTTTGGCATACTACCCCAAAAGGTAGACATTGTCCAGATAGTGATTGTTCACTTTATCCAGGCAATCCTTTACCTCAGGCGGATTATTGTAACAATTGTTGGAGCGCAACTAACCTATCAGGAGGTCCTTAAGATGAGAGCAAAACTATGTATATTGTTAGTAATCCTTGTTCTTATCCCAACAGCAGGTTGTGGTGCCAAGGATAATGATGATACTAGCTATTATTATAAGTTACACTTATCTCCCGAATCACTAAACGACATATATACCATCCAGATCCCAATTCTAGCCCCATTATCTGAGAAAGATGTAATTGAAGGTTTTGAAGCTTCCTTCATTAACAATATCTCAATAATGAACGGTGATCCAGGTACGATTAGAGCTAATAATACGGAATATGGGGAAACATTACTTATACAAGCAAAAGGCGATATAACAATAAAAAGTAAATTTGAAGCAAAATACGATAAACACAAAACCTATATATTCAGTACAAGACAAGAGGATAGAGGATTTGCAGGGTATGATGGAAAATATTGGGCTTATTTCAACTCTACTGTTAACAATTCTATAACTTTTACTTTATCTTATCAATGGGGTGATAATGACTTCGGTAATAGAGGGTTGTTAGATTCGAAAATTAATGAATCAGGTTGGCTATCAATTATAGGATATGAGGAGCAGACAATTAGCAGTTATCGGTGATATATAGTTTATAAACATAGAAAATGGCACTAAATTCGGGGCCGCGGGTGTTATGGAAAAATGCCGGGGTCCGGTGAGAAAACATGTCACGTCCTAGGCAGAATTTGTGACGGAAAAACGGAGGCAAAAATGATGCAAGAAAAGCGATGTGATATCTATCGCCCTGAGGACGGGGGAAGGGCGCGTGCCACCGAAGAGGCGAAATCGGGACCGGCGGAAACGAAGTATGGCGGAGGAATGGCGTCCGCCTGAATAGAGTTCAGGTTGGTGTAGGCGCTCGACCAGCGGTTATTCATTGACGCTGGGAGAGTGGAGACACCAACATCGAAGGCACCCAAATATCAGCGTCGATCTGCTGAGAGTGGAGTCGATACGAGACAAGAGAGCCGGCGTACACTGGCGAACGGCCAGACCCAATTTGCATATCGACGACGGCTGCATGGGTGGGGGTGGGAGTATCGGAACATATGAAAATCAAATTCAAGATGTTCATTGGGCCATTAATCGGGGGTATTTTGACCGGGAAATTGAAGGTATATATTACTATTGCCTTATATGCCGTTATATTGAGGGATTTATTGGTCCGCTGGGTAAAGCTAATGGTGGACATGGTTTCGTAATTGCAGGGGCTTCGAAGAATACGGATAAAGAGCTCGCCCATACTTTTATGCATGAATTAGCTCATTTTCTAATTGATGAAGACGACACATCTCATCTAACTGACGATTGGTGGTGGATGCCTGATGCAGGACTACATTGCCCAAATCGCGATTGTGCATTTTATGTAACTGACCCAATTGGCATAACACCTACAGATTATTGTAATGGATGTTGGAATGCTCTTGATTTAATCCCAGGGCCACCTTGTTAAGAGGCGGAAACATGCGATCCAAAGTGTTGGTCACTATAATTATAATAGTCGTAATGCTAACTATACCAACTATATGGTATGGCTATCTCTACATTACTTACCAAGAGAGAAGGGAAGTAGAGTACTTATATAAGCTAAGTATAGTTCCGGATAGTAATCTAAACTATACTCTCTATCTGCCGGTACTAGACAATACTAGCTCGATCCATAACACAGGAGCTATAGACGATATTATTCTAAAAAATGTAAAGTGCAGAGAAGATAATGCAAGTTACGATATATTGGAAACAGATCACGGCAAATCTCTCGCTGTACGCGGAAATAGTTATATAATGCTCGAATTTAGATTTATGTATATAAATGGAAATTACTGGCTTACCCATAGGAGAAACCAAAGCCGGGCTAGCGATTATTATAAAGGTAAATATTGGATATTCTGCGATATAGATAGCGCGGCCGCAGGGATCAGTATCGTTATCAATTACGAGTATGGTAATAGATACCGTCATGTAATGGGACATGTTGAGGGGTGTCAATTAAGATTTCTGCCAGAGATGCGCCGCGATCACGTATTAAGATAATT
>CAZEGO010000207.1:0-2740 GCA_964511955.1 uncultured Planctomycetia bacterium
CGATAATTGGCCGTGCCACGAACCCGAATTCGCGTCAGTAGACAAGCGGTTCGTGGTGGTCCCACAAGGACTTGAACCTTGGACCACCTGATTATGAGTCAGGTGCTCTAACCAACTGAGCTATGGGCCCACAAGGATAGTAATTATACCATTTATAAAAAAATGAGGCAAGTATTTTTTAAGGCTTTATATCGTAAGATTCGGCGAGATTCAGAAAATCAGATAAGAGATTACTTACATTTAACTGTTTTGGGACAGGCTTTTTGCCGGAATCAAAGCATAAGACCCTATAGACTCCGGGAACGATTAATCTGTTAATGTTTTTCACGCAATAATAAGGGTCTTTTTCGCCCGTAATCACGTTATCATAAAAAAGCTGCATAGCGTAATTCGAAAAATAAACCGGACGCTCTTTCATCTTTTTTCTTGAGGCTGATATTACGTCTTTTAAAAAACTTTTTCCTTCCTGGCTTCCGGTCTCGATGCCTTCCATATCCAGTAAAATTCCAGTCTTTCCCATGAGACCCTTTTTCCCGACTTCCCGCAAAATGGAAGCCGGAATAACCCATATAACTTCATACGTGGATGATGGCCCGGAATAATCGAACGCAGAATCGAACGGCTTAGTTATAATGACACCCTGCCCCGGGAGAAGACGATTAATCCCGGCCAATTTGTCATAATAAGTCAACCGGCGCTCTATATAATTAGACTCATGAGAAAGGCTTTTCACTATTCTTTCTATCTCCCCCGGCCCCAATATATCCATCCTGTCATCGATTATAAATCTGAACGAGGAACACGGGTTACGCGAACTTACAAATGCTACCCACTCACATATATTAGAGACCGACCTGTCTTTATCCTTTACGTGAAACAAAAAATTCGTATGAATATTTACGAATTCAAGCATGGCTTCTTTATCGTCTTTCACCATACCGTTGTCGACGGGTACGTAAAGCGTGGTGATTTTTTTACCCACCGTCTCTGTTTCAAGGTATGAGGATCCTGTGATTTTGTCCGCTATAAAAGGTGGATGACGCCATTGGTTTTTATAATGTCTCTTCCATATGGCTCTTAACTCGGAATTCGACAGGGTGTCAGTGGAAGAGATAAAATAAGGCGAACAATCCATATGCTTAAGTCCGTATTTTTCGGATTCTTCCTTAAGACATGCATCCGGGTGGACTCTTAATATCTCAAAATGAATATCGTCGTTCAATGAAACCGCAAGATTAGCCGACTCGGATATGCTGTTTTTTGTATCCATGGGAAGTCCTATTATCAGGTCAAGACGGCATTTTATACCTGATTTTTTAAGGCGCTTCATCCCCTCGATGAACATCTTTCTGTTAAAAGACCTCTTTACCGCTCTTAGAGATTCGGGGTTTGCGGACTGCAACCCTATGGTCATGAAGGTCACGTTGCATTCTTTAAGGAGTTTTATGGTTTCTTCGGTTATATATTCGGCTCTGCCGTCCACCGATATATTAATAGCCTTGTCTTTGTTGAGGCCCTTCAGATAGCTATGGTGCCTTTTAAGATTAGCCGGTAAATTAAATATAGGGTCTATTATCACGCTTTCTTTAATCCCAAGCTTTGCCCCTATCTCCATCTCTTTCTTTACCCTCTCGGTCGAAAAAAATCTTATACCGCTGATACCTCTTCTCCAATTACAATAAGTGCATTTTTCCGGACACCCTCTGTATGTCTCTATAAATAAACGTCCGTATTGCCTCGGGTCGATAAAACCCTTGAGATAGGGAGACGGATAAAAATTAAGATCCTTTATGGGTTCTCTTGCCGGAGTCTCCTTAATCCGTCCCTCTTCTTTGAAGGATATGCCTTTTATCTCTTTTAATTTCGGATTGCCGTAAATAAAGTTCTTTAATAAATCCACAAAAACGGGTTCTCCTTCGTTTCTGACTATAATGTCCACACCCTGACATGAGGTATATTTTTTGTATTCGGCGCTTACGTGCGAGCCGCCGCATACAATTTTAACCGACGGCATCTCTTTTTTTACGGATTTTATAATATGAAGGGTCCTTTCTATGTTCCAGACGTAGCAGGAGAACCCTATTATATGGGGTTTTCTTGATACAAGATAAGAAATCAGGTTAGCATCGCTGTACTTATTGCTCTTATCTTTGTCCAGGATTTCGATATTTGAATGTTTTAAAAGGCCGTCGCCGTACGCCGCCGCCTTCAGGTAGCCCGCGGCCAACGGGACCGATACGTCGTTGAATGGGATGTTTATCTGAGCTAAAATTACTTCTTTCTTCCTCTGTCTGTTTGAGGGCATATAAGTTCTTTAAAATAAATAAAAAAGGGAGCATTATTCACAATGCCCCCTTTTTTACAGTGTTCAAAGTATCGTTTTATATCATGACGTCGTTATTAAAAGCCATCTCGAGGAAATTTTTCAATCTCCTGCTGCGTATAGGATGCCGTAACTTCCTGAGAGCTTTGGCCTCTATCTGCCTTACTCTTTCCCTGGTTACGTTGAATATACTGCCTACTTCCTCGAGCGTCCTCGGATAACCGTCACCTATGCCGAATCTGAGCCTCAACACTCTCTTTTCTCTTTCGGTCAGAGTGTTTAATATCTTGTCCATTTCTTCTTTGAGCATGGTATAAGCGGTCGCATTCGCCGGGGATACGGCTTTTTTATCTTCTATGAAGTCGCCGAAATTAGTGTCCCCTTCGTCGCCTATGGGAGTCTGCAGGGAAATAGGTT
>CAZEGO010000208.1:0-2739 GCA_964511955.1 uncultured Planctomycetia bacterium
TATCTTTCATGAAAAGCCTGAGTTTATTGGCGGGATACCAGCCGCTGTGCCTTACCCAGTAATCGCCTATGTAAGTCTTTAAGGGTACGGAAAAAGCCGCGAATCGAGTGCCTGATTTGACAGTGCCTTCGATTTCTTTTTTTAATTCTTCCGTGACCACCTCGTCGGCATCGAGACTGAGTACCCACTCGCCGGACGCTTTCGAGTATGCCCAGTTACGGTGACGACCTTCCACGTGCATTTTTCTTTTAAAGACCTTGTCCGTGTATTTCCGGGCTATGTCCGCCGTGCTGTCCTCGGAAAAATCGTCCACTACCACAATATCGTCCGCCCAGGACCTAACGCTCTTAAGGGCGTTTTCTATATTCCGTGCCTCGTTTCTGGCTATAATAACCACCGATAAAGAAAACATATCAAAGCTCCTTGTCTAAAAACGCTCCGAGCAATTCGCTCGCAAGCAAATGACCTTCTTTATTCCAATGCGGATCGTAATCGAAATATAACTTCTTATCTCTGGAACGAAAATTCTCCAACATATCCAGGCAGGGTATGCCATGGTCACGGCAAAACTTCTCTATCATCCTTTGGGGATCTCCCGCGTCGTAAAAGGTGTAGAGCTGGAGTTTATTCGGTATGATGCACAGGACTAACTCCATGCCTTCACGGTCGCAAAAAAGCTTGATTTCCCCGAGTATCTTCTTCCCCAGCAGCCATTTTACGTGATCCTCCTTAAAAAACTCGTTGGCGTCCTTCATACCCAGCCTGTATTGTAAGTCTTCCCTGCTATCTTCAAAAAGTTTAAAGAGTAAAGAGTGCTTATAAAGATATTTTCTGTTGAATTTTTCTTTTTTGGGCCCCTTGTCGGAGGAAATCTCTTTTTCTGTCTTTGGAACGGGGTTATTCTTTAATTCCAGTCCCTTGTCCGATAGTCTAAAATAAGGCTTGGCGTACCCATACGCGGAACTCTGGGTAAGGTAAGCGAAATCATTAAGCACAAACATAAGAACAACCGCGTCGGGACTGTAATCATCCGCTACCATCTTAAGCATCAGGATATGCTGGTCGCTGCCGTAACCGCAGTGACCGGTATTAATAAACTCGTAACGGTTCGAATCCTGCTGGAGGACTTCGAAAAATATGTCGGAAAATTCCACGCCGTATCCCCACGCGAAAGAATCCCCTAAAAGCAATATCCTCTTTTTACCGGCCGGGGCGACATCGCCGTGGTCGCGGTCCCTGAAACCCCGCGAATTAAGCTCTATATGGCTGAGGCTGCCTTCGGTCTGAAACTGACCTTGCTTAAAAGGAATGCCTTTCCATCCGAGGACTTCGTGGTACTCGCAGAACCTATCAAGTCCGTTCACGCGCTCCGGGATCTCTTTGTCCCGCAGGCGCAAAAATCCTTCCAGCACAAGGCAAACAATAAGGAACGTAATGAAAAATATGGATACATTTATAAGTATTTTTATGATTTTCATATATTAAAAACCTGGAACAGGAAACATGGAACATGGATAAAAAATATTTTTCCCGTTATTCCGTGTCTCATGTCGCTTGTCGCTGATAACTTGTCGCTAATTGATCTTCCTCGCTATTCCCAGTCCCGAGTTATAGGGTAGCCTCACGAGCTCCAACTCTTCTGCCTTTTCGAGCCGCAGGTCATTTAAATATTCGTTTATCTCAGGCCACTTATAGTTATAAGCATCATGGAAAATTATCAATCCGTTACGCTTCACGAAAGGTACATAGTTATTAAAATCTTTTTCGCATTGTTTCCTCGTATGTTCACCGTCTATAAAGAGCACGTCCACCGGCCATCCCGCGTATTTGGAAACATAATCGTTGGAGTTCTCGCGAACGAATATCCAATAATCTTCAAGGCGCAGTTTACTGATTCTCTTTCTCGCTTTTTCGCAGGGGTTTATGTCCAACGATATAACGACTCCTCCGGTTTTCTTAACCGCCTGCAGGAAGGATACGGTGGATTCTCCGTCCCTGACACCGATCTCAAATACGACCTTAGCACCTATTCCGTAAGAGAGGGCGAACAGGGTCAGGAGGTGCCCGCCTATATCGGTTTCAGCTTTACTGAAAAGACTTAGAGTGTCCAAACCTACGGATTTCTTCTCGAAACAATTTTCGGTGGTCTTGACGGATTTGGACAGCTTTTTTTTAAGCGTATATTCTCCGCTTTGACCGGAACGCAGAATGGAGCCCTTCAGGCTCTTCTCTCCTCTTTTGGAAAAATTAAGCATATATCTCCTTTGAATATTTGTCTCTGAGACCGGCTATTTTCCCGGTATCGTCCTTGATTTCTCTCATGTCCTCGTACGAAAAAAGCTTTGTTTTGTTTCTGTACAGAAAATTCAGCCTCTTTGCCGCACTGTCAGAGGTTACCAGTATATTATACGGCTTTTTTATTTTTTTTATAACATTATATAAGAGAAAGGCCGAACCGCGTTTACCGCTTTTTCCGTATATTATTTTCGGTTTGCAGTAATAATCTCCGAAGATGCCTTTTATATCTGTGTCTTTTCCTCTTACGAAAAACGTCACGTTATTATTCAATACGTAATTTTTAAAACCGAATTTTATCTTTTCATCGATTGCATCAGATGAGTCTCTTAAAAGGTCTATATCTATGAGAAGGACCAGGTCAGCTTTCCATTTTTCATAGAAATACCTTTCGTTTATTTTAAGCCTCTCCATGGCCTTCCCGCGACCTACCACGCTCTGGGA
>CAZEGO010000209.1:0-2731 GCA_964511955.1 uncultured Planctomycetia bacterium
CAGGCAATATATATCCGGAAAAGGCTACCGTAAGAACTTCATACACAGCCTGGGTCACGGCATAGGGCTGGAAGTACACGAAGAACCCCATATTTCCGCCAAAAGCGATGTTATTCTGGAAGAAAACATGGTCTTTACGGTCGAGCCCGGTATTTACATCAGCGGCTGGGGAGGCATACGAATAGAGGACGTAGTTACAGTAACTTCAAAAGGGGCAAAAATCCTGACAAACTCCGGGACGGAACGATGAAGATAGGAATGAATCAGTTAAAAAACGGATTAGGCCTGGAAATAGACGGCCGGATTTATGTAATAGTCGATTTCGCTCACGTGAAACCCGGAAAAGGCGGAGCCTTTATGCGTACGAAACTCAAGAACCTGAAAACCGGGGCTTTGATAGAAAAGACATTCAGGCCGAGCGACAAAGTGGAACTGGCGTATATAGAGAAAAAAGGGCTTCAGTTTTTGTATTCTTCTCATGATCATTATGAATTTATGGACGGTGAGACGTACGATCAGATTTCTTTGGACAGGGAGCAGCTGGGAAGTCTGGTAAATTACCTGAAAGAAAACATGGAAGTCACGGCCCTTACCCATAACGGCAATATCCTGACCATAGAGCCTCCCATATTTATAGATTTAAAAATCGCGTCTACCGAACCGGGTATACGAGGCGATACGTCCAGGGCCGGGACAAAGCCTGCCCTTACCGAGAGCGGCATGACCGTACTTGTACCGCTCTTTGTGAACGAAGGCGACATTATACGCGTTGACACCCGGACCAACGAGTACGCCGGAAGAGCTTAGGGATGTCGTAGCGTTTCCGCGAAAGGAGCTTATTCATGAATCTGAAAGAGATTAAAGAACTTATAAATTTGATGAACGAAAATGACCTGACGGAACTTGAGGTCGAGCGCGAAGGCACAAAGATACGGATAAAGAAATCCGCGTCCGGAAGTTTTGAGGCCATGACCGAAGAAGGCGGTGTCTCTAAAACGGTAAAGGCCGTACAGCCGACCGGGGCCTCTTCGCAGAAAGAAGACCCCCCGTCTAAAAACCGTACCCCCATTAAAGCGCCCATGGTAGGGACTTTCTACAGGTCTCCCTCGCCCGAGGCAAGCCCTTACGTGGAAATAGGACGGAAGATTAAATCCGGTCAGGTGGTTTGCATAATAGAGGCCATGAAGCTGATGAATGAGATTAAATCGGAAGTCAGCGGAACGGTCGTAGAGATATTGGCCGAAAACGGAAACCCTGTAGAATACGGTCAGCCCCTCTTCATGATAGAGGCGAATCAGTAAAATAAAAAGGATACGCGATGTTTTCCAAAATATTAATAGCGAACCGCGGAGAAGTTGCCGTTAGAGTAATAAGGGCCTGTAAGGAAATGGATATCAGGACCGTAAGCGTGTATTCGGAGCCTGATGCCGATTGCCTCCACGCGAAACTGGCGGACGAAGCCGTATGTATAGGTTCATCCCTGCCTTCCGAAAGCTACTTAAACATACCGGCCATAATAAGCGCGGCTGAAATTACGGACGTGGACGCGATACATCCCGGTTACGGATTTCTGGCCGAAAACGCGCATTTCGCCGAGATATGCGAGTCCTGTGACATAGCATTTATAGGGCCTACGCCCGAGAACATGAGACTCCTCGGAGACAAGGTGGCGGCCAGGCAGACAATGCAAAAAGTCGGCATACCTGTTATACCCGGCAGCGAAAACGTCATAAAAACCAAAGAGGACGCCATAAAGATCGCCAAAAAATTAAAATACCCGGTGATAATAAAAGCCTCCGCGGGCGGCGGGGGAAAAGGTATGCGCGTATGCCATAATGATATCCGTCTCATAAGTTCGTTGATGACCGCTCAGCAGGAGGCCGAAACCGCGTTCGGGGATTCAAGAGTTTATCTGGAAAAATACCTTGAGCGCCCCCGGCATATAGAAGTACAGATATTGGCCGATAAACAGGGCCATGTCATTCATCTGGGAGAAAGAGACTGCACGATACAGAGAAGACACCAGAAACTTGTCGAGGAATCACCTTCACCGGCCTTGACATCCAAACTGCGAAAAAAAATAGGCGACATGGCGGTTAAGGTGGGCAAGTCGTGCGGCTATCTAAACGCGGGTACAGTCGAGTTTTTGATGGACAGGTACGAGAATTTTTATTTTCTGGAAGTCAATACCAGGATACAGGTGGAGCATCCCGTAACCGAGATGGTTACGGGCATTGACCTTGTCAAAGAACAGATTAAAATAGCGAACGGCACGAAAATTCCTTACAAACAGGATGATATAAAAATCAAAGGCGCGGCCATAGAGTGCAGGATTAACGCGGAAGACAGCGAAAACGATTTTATGCCCAACCCGGGCAGAATCAACGTGTTTCTTCCTCCCGGAGGACCCGGAGTCAGAGTCGATTCGCACCTTTATTCCGGCTATACCGTTCCGCCTTATTACGACTCTATGCTGGCCAAGATAATTTGCTGGGGCAAGAACAGGCCCGAAGCCATAAAAATCATGAGAAGAGCGTTAGATGAAATGGTCACGGATCCCGTAAAAACAACCGTGCCTTTTCACAAGCATGTTATGAGCGACAGTCTTTTTCTGAGGGCCGAAGTAGCTACCGATTACGTGGATAAAATGTTAAACACGGAGTAAACAAGGAGGGTTATCATGAAAATCATAACCATTTTAGCCGTATTTTTATACACCCTGATTTTTTGC
>CAZEGO010000210.1:0-2729 GCA_964511955.1 uncultured Planctomycetia bacterium
ATCTCGAAGGCTAACGTGATAATAGTCGTGGCAGGTATGGAAGGTGCCCTTGCGAGCGTGGTGTCCGGACTTACGGATAAGCCCGTTATAGCCGTGCCTACGGGCGTAGGTTACGGAGCCGGATTCAGGGGTATAGCTCCTCTTCTTACGATGATGAATTGCTGTTCTCCCGGAGTAGCGGTAGTAAATATAGATAACGGTTTTGGAGCCGGTTATTTTGCCAGCCTGATCAACAGATAAGGAGATCAATTGACCCGGAAATTCGAGACAGTAAAAGAGACGACCAAAAATTTAGGGCTTCTGGATGACGACAAAATCGCGAAGGCCCTGCGGGAACAGAAAAACACCAAAGAGCCCATAAGCGTCGTCCTTGAAAAAATGGGTTATATTTCCAATAAAAAAGTCGGCAAGACCCTGGTGTATCAGTTGGGCTTTCTCCCTGCGCCCGTAGATAAGAGCGAGATAGACAGAAGCGCAATCGAGAGCTTTCCCAAAGACCTTCTTTTTGACCACAGGATTATACCCATTAAAAAGACGGACGATAAAGTAGTCTTAGGTACCGATGATCCGCTTAACTTCCTCGCGGAAGAGAATATGAGCTCTATCGTCGGCGGAGAAGCCGAACTCGAGCTTATAAGAACCGAGGATTTCGAGGCGTTATCGGCGGACATAGCCGGGGCAAAAAAAGAACAGGACGGCCAGGCTTTAAAAAAGATATCCGGCGAGGCTGCTGTCACAGGAGGGAGCGACGATGCCCCCATCATAAAACTGGTCAACGCGATGATAAGCGAAGCGGTTAAGAGGCGAGCGAGCGATATACACGTCGAACCTCTTGAGAATAAATTCAGGATTCGTTACCGCATAGACGGAGTCCTTTACGAAATCCCCGGTCCGCCCAAAAGGCTGCAGGGGTCGGTTATAAGCAGGTTGAAAATAATGGCGGGTATGGACATAGCCGAGAAAAGGCTTCCCCAGGATGGCAGGATCAATATGAGGTTTGATTCGAGAGAACTGGACCTCAGGGTTTCCAGCCTGCCGGGTATTCACGGGGAAAGCATAGTCATGAGGATACTCGACAAAACAGGCTTTCTGGTGGGGTTGGAGGATGTGGGTTTCCTGCCCGGGCAAAGAAAAAAGCTAGAGAACCTCATAAACCTGCCTAACGGCATGATGCTTGTCACCGGACCCACCGGCAGCGGGAAAACCACTACGCTGTACTCTATATTGAGTCACGTTAACCAGAGCGAAAGAAAAGTCATTACCATAGAAGACCCGGTCGAATATCAGCTTGACGGAATCAACCAGGTGCAGGTAAAACCCCAGATAGGGCTTACGTTTGCCGGTGGGCTGAGGTCCATGCTGCGACAGGCTCCGGACATAATAATGGTCGGTGAAATCAGGGACACCGAAACGGCGCGCATAGCCATTCAATCCGCGCTTACAGGACATTTCATATTCAGCACACTTCATACCAACGACTCGCCCAGCGCCGTGACAAGGCTCGTGGACATGGGTGTAAAACCTTACCTGGTCGCTTCAACTCTCCAGGGCGTCCTGGCGCAAAGACTGGTACGTATGGTGTGTAATTCGTGCAGGGAGCCATATAAACCCACTGAGGAGGAAAAAAATATTTTATCCCTTCCGGGAGACGAAAAAACAGAGCTTTACAGAGGAAAAGGTTGTTCCGTATGCAACGATACGGGCTATAAGGGCAGAATGGGCATATTCGAACTGTTGATAATTACGGATGAGATAAGAGACTTGATACTCAACGATGCCTCAAGCGGTGAGATTTCCGCGAAGGTAGCGGGACAGGGATTGCTTTCGTTAAGAGAAGACGGTCTGGAAAAAGTAAAAAGAGGCTATACGACCATAGAGGAAGTTATGAGGGTTACGCAGGATGCCTGAAATATCCAAATATAATTTATTATTGAACAAACTGGTGGAGAAAAAACTTCTTTCGCCCAACGTAATAGAGGAAGCGTCCGGGGAAGAAAAGAAGACCGGCAAGAATATTTTTAAAATAATAATCGACCGGGGATACATAAGCGAAGAAGCTCTTTTAAAAGCGGTGTCCGAGTGGCTGAATATTGAGCTGATAGACCTCTCCGAAACAAATATACAAAGGGACGCCGTAAACAGTATATCCGCCTCAAGCGCCAAATTTTATAACATTATGCCGGTGAGGCTGAAAAGCGGCTCGGTAGCGGTCGCGGTATCCGACCCTCTTAACGTTAAAATGATAGACGATCTCAGGTTTGTCACCGGACTGAATGTAGAGACTGTCATGGCAAGAGAAGAAGACATAAAAAAGGCTATAGAGCGCTATTACGGAGAAGAAGAAGAGTCTCTCGGCGAGGTTATAAACGAGGCCGAAAAAGCCTCTTTGGTGTCCGGTGCCAGGGTTGAAGGCGACGCTGACAAACTCAAGGAGATAGCTTCGCAGGCCGGTGTAGTCAAGCTTCTTAATATGGTCCTTCTTAACGCGATCAAGGAAAAGGCTTCGGATATACATTTTGAGCCTTTCGAAAAAGATTATAAAATAAGATACAGGATAGACGGAATATGCTATGACGCCGCACATCCTCCCAGGGACCTCAGCCTGGCTATAAGCTCCAGAATCAAAGTCATGGCCAATCTGGACGTGGCCGAAAATCGCCTTCCGCAAGACGGCAGGATAATGATGGATATAGGCGGAAGCAGCGTTGACCTCAGGGTTTCGACTCTGC
>CAZEGO010000211.1:0-2725 GCA_964511955.1 uncultured Planctomycetia bacterium
CATCTTGTATATGAAGGGCTGTTGCTGGCTCCGTCGTCCCGATGCCGACGTTGCCATCTGAATTGATATACATCGCATCATTAGAAGTAACTCTAAAGGTCATCGTCCCAGCACCATTTTCATTTGAATCTGAATGTATCGTTAAAGTATCTGATGTATTATTAATGTACTCACTATACATATTCAAACTGCCTGAATAAAATCTTCTATTAGATGGGATAGCTATATCATCTGAAACTTCAAAATAACCTGCACCATCATTCCACTTAATATACTCACCCGTCAAATTTCCATCAGTTGGAAAATATATTGTCCAATCATTATCTGCTGTTGCGGAATTGCCGAGTGTAATTTCTCCATCTTGTATATGAAGGGCTGTTGCTGGCTCCGTCGTCCCGATGCCGACGTTGCCGCTGTCTAATATAGTCATTGCCCTGTTACTTGCCGCCGCATCCCTAACATCAAAATGCATCTTTGAATTTGAAGCGTCAATTCTTTCTAATACAATCGCTCCAAAATCATTATTACTTGTAGTAGTTCTAAATCTAATTGAAGCTGTTTCATCATCCGTCGTCGCATAATTCTGGATTATTGCCGCCACATCACCAGCACCATTTGCTTTACTAACGTGTAAAATATCTTGTGGCCCCGTCGTCCCGATGCCGACCCTTTCTGAACTGTCTATTGTAATTGCCAGAGCATCTGCGTTATCATCTATGCCTGTAGAAGCAAAACTGCTTATTGTCCCGCCATGAATTTTATCGCCGCTTATCTCATCATCATCTAATGTCAGGGTAGCTCCAGTTAGATTCACATTTCCATATATTGTCCCATCCACCTCTAAATCATTCTGGACATAGACATCATTAGCTCCCGTGCTCCCAGGTGTTCCGCCTGTCCCTACATGTAAGCCTGCTAAAGGCCCCGTCGTCCCGATGCCGACGTTGCCACTTTCTAAAATAGTAAATCTATCGCTTGGTGTGCCTTGTAAATCATTTATAAAATGCAATTCACCAATTCCTGCTGCTCCACTCGTTATAGATAGTTTTGCCCTATCTGATGGAGTAGCCCCAAGTTTAGCAACAATACCAACTCCCGCATTAGCGTTACCGTTTGCATTTTCTAAAACAATACCATCTACGGTGCTTGCGTCAGCAGTAACTTTTACATGTAATTTTTCGTCAGGATTCGTCGTCCCAATACCGACGTTGCCACCAGTTCTTAAAATACTCAAATATTCATTATCACCATTTCCAGCATCGTAGCTAACAATTCCAAACCTATTATTTGTGCCGTCATATTGAACTGAAAATCCAACAGTATCTGAATCTTCAATTAATCTTAATTCCGAATTGTATCCGCTTTCTGTTGCTAATCTTAATACACTATTGCTTGTTTTTGTTAATGAGCCAATATCTAAATTATAATCCGGCTCCGTCGTCCCGATGCCGACGTTGCCGTTATTAAAAACTGCAGCATACCCTTCACCTGCACCACTATTAACCGCATCAACATACAACCCATAAGCATCAGATGCGGAATTTGCATCTAAATCAATATTAATTCCTGAACCAGCATTGTCTTGGTCCACGAATAGGGCATCTCCTGTTCCATCATTATGAATTAAAAAAACATCTTGTGTTGAAGAATCTCCCGATTGAAAAACTTCAACTAGATTAGAATTTGTTTGATCTGTATTTGAATATATAGAAAGAGCGTTTTTATCACTTGCCAGATTACCATCCTGTCTAATAGTCATTGCATGTTCTGTTCCATTATTATCAATGCTTAACTTTCCACTCGGCCCCGTCGTGCCGATGCCTACGTTGCCGTCTGTTTTTATATACATATCCGGAGTTCCCGCTATATTATCCGTAATGAAGCTTATAGGATATGAGCTTGAGAATACTTGTAGGCCTTTTGTCGCGGCGTCGCTGTTGTCCATGGCTATGCCGGCATAGTCCGTATTGGTAGTGCCAAGTCCAAAAGTATAACCGAAAGTATCGTTTCCGTTATCCGTCGAACCCGTTATCCTTACCTTTGGGCTTACCGTGGTCGGAGAACCTATGTTTAATATGGAGCCCGGATTTATAGTTCCTATACCCACATTACCGCCTGACTTGACTATAAGTCCGCCTACTGCCGCGTCCCATCCTTTAGCGCCTGTTACAGGAAAATTCCACTCTACCGCGCCATATAGTCCGTCTATGGCGCCGCCTGCCGGAGCTGTCGAGGAATTAAAAGTTGTAGCGGTAGTACTTGCTGAACTTACTTCTGTAAAAGATGAATCATCGTCAAAATCTATAACCAGCTGTACAGCGCCCGCGCCGCCGGGAAGCTTGTTTCTTATTCTCATATATAGAGGATCAGTAGTAGAGTGTATATCCTGACGATAAATATCAAGCGCGTAAGCTGCCCTGCCGCTATAGGAGACACTCTGAGAGCTAAGAGGCACTTCGAGCCAGTTTGTAGTATCGCCTGTATAAGCTACTTCATTTATTTCAAATGTATGTGAATCTATAACTGAAGAATTATGGGCTTTCATATGCACTCTTATATGCTTACCCACGCCGTCATTTGTAAAATATCCGACAGCCACAGTATCGCCTAAAGTACCGGTAATAGTCCTATTTATTTCCACTCTTTTTCTGCCTGAGATGTTTATTTCGCCGTTTACTGAGAGATTGCCGTCTACTATAAGATTATCCGTACCCGGATCTGAAGT
>CAZEGO010000212.1:0-2719 GCA_964511955.1 uncultured Planctomycetia bacterium
ACCGATTTTTCTGCCCGTCTTATCATCCAAGCTGTCAAAATAGATTAGGATCCTGTCAGGATCGATCCCTGAGCCAATATACCAGTTCAGGTCATTTCTTCTGGAAAAATCCATTCCCTCGTTGTGATGACACGCGATCATCGCGGAAGAATCATAAGGAGCTAAATAATTATATCTTTTTTCCGATATTTTTCGTGCGCGCAAGATCCGGTAATTTCTCTTTAATGTATCTTTCAATGAAGAAGAAAAAAGTTTGCCTTTCGACTTCAGCTTCGCATAGTCTATATCCCAGACCCTGGTGAGCAACGTAAAAACAGCATCATCAGTAACCCTTACTATCTCATCAGTTTTCTTTAAGGGCTTTTGATTTTCTTTATACCACTGTATCACAAGCGCTTGGCGGACATAAGGATAAATTTCCGTCTTCATGATTTTCTGGAAATAGAGAATAAGTCTCGGGCTGGAGATATTCGCGGCTAGCTTCGCATACAGAGGCATGGCTTCTAATATACGCGATATCTGGACAGCGTATTCAGACGCCTTTACCTCTATCCCGTGCTTTAAAAGCTCTCCGTTCGCGAATCGCATCTCGCCAAGATTATAATCTAACATGTCTTACCTGTCCTATGTCTGACGGAACCCCCTGAAATCAGCATTCCCCGTTAAGTATAGCTCCTGCGCCTGCCTGATTACGTCATCTCTCTTCTGCTTAAAATAATTACTGATCAATCTGGTATTTGCATCCAAAAGTGCTGCATGGAATTCGTGGTCTTCCATATCGGTAAAGTTAACCGAGACCAGATCTGAATTTAAATGTCTATTTTCGTAAAAATCCTCAATGTCTTTTAGTAATCCTTTTTCTATCGCGGCATAATATAATGGCGACCCCGGATACGGCGTAACCGGCCGTATAGTACGTAACTGTGCGCCGTCATCGTATTTCAATAAAAATTTAACTCCTTTCTCCAACGTCCTTTTGCTATCGCCTATATTACCGAATATTATATTAAATCCCGAACTGATCCCTGCGTCCATAGTGGCTTCAATACCTTTTATAATCTGCTTTGTTGTCAAAACCTTTTTCATATTCTTTAATACATTGTCATCCATAGCTTCTATCCCGTAATTTATGAACACACACCCAGCTTTCTTCATCAGTCTGAGTAACTTCGACTCAGCGTAATTCAATCTGCCGTTACAGCACCATTTTATTTCTAATCTGGCTGCAATAAGCTCACTGGCCAGTCTCTGTGTCCTTTCTCTGGACGACATTAAAAGTTCATCCGAAAAAGAGATATAGGTAATCCCATAATCTGATTTTAAGAGCCTTATTTCTTCGATTATATGCTTATTAGCACGGGGTCTAAATCCCTCGTCCATCCGATAGCAGAAATTGCATTTGAAAGTACATCCTCTGCCAGACAAAACAGGCATTACAAAATCTCTATTTGTCGCGTGTGGCATCCTTATAAGCCTGTAATAATCTACAGGAAACGATTCATAAGCAGGAAACGGGATAGAATCAACATCCTGAATTAAGGGCCTCCTCGGATTTACTGTAACCTTCTCACCGTCTTTAAAGGCTATTCCTTTTACTTCGGTCAAAGGTTTTCGGTCTTTAATCACTTGTAATAATTCAATCACAGTAGCTTCGCCTTCTCCCATAACAACCGCGTCGGCTCCTGTTTTTCCTATAAAAAATTCAGGTTCGGGAGACGGCCCATGCCCTCCAATTACATAAAAAGGTCTTCTTCTAGACATGTTAATCGCATCGGAAATCCTTAACAACTTTCTGTATTGATAATACCCTGCTATTACACCGACGCCTATAATGTCAAATTCATTTTTATTAAGAAAATCCGTAAGATGATATTCCGGATAATGACATTTGTCCTGATTGTAAACAGTTACGGAGTGACCCTTCCTCTTGAGGACTGAGACTATGTAGGCAAGCCCCTGCGGAAAATAGTTTATATATGAATCATTATCGTAAGCAACAAAAAGTACTTTCATTCCCGTATTCTGTCTTTCATATGGTATTTTTTTTGGAGACAGAGAAAAGCTTTATTAAGATCTATCGCAGAATCTATATCGATACTTTTTTCCTCCGACATAACATAGGGAACCATTCTATTTGTAAAAAAGGTTTTTCTTTTGATAAATTCTGTCATATGAATAACAAATATAGCCCCATTTGGATAGAAATATTTTGGTAACTCCTGCCTGTTTCTAAAGGGCGATTTATTATCTACAATACCTTCTAAAAAGCCATTTTTTTTTACTTTAAATGCTTTTAAAGGATGGTGCCCGGGTTCATATACGCTTATAAGCGACTTTGCTTTACATTTAAAGAAAAGATCCATGGCAGAATCTATGTCTATATTGTCTCTAAGCGGAGAGGTCGGCTGTAACATCATTAAAATATCGAATTTCTTGCCCTCCTTCCTGAGGTGCTTAAGTACATGCAACACTGCCAGATAAATCGGCGAGCTATCCGAAGCCAATTCATTTGATCTTTTAATGGATGTAGCTCCATAAGCTTTTGAAATAGCAAGAATTGCGTCCTCGTCAGATGTCACGATTACTTCTGTGACAGAGTTTGAACTTAGAGCTGCCTCGATAGTATATGCGATTAAAGGTTTGCCGTTTAGATCGACTATATTTTTCCCCGGCATACCTTTACTTCCGCCACGTGCAGGAATAACAGATATAATTTTTT
>CAZEGO010000213.1:0-2630 GCA_964511955.1 uncultured Planctomycetia bacterium
ATATATTCGTTTCGGTTTTCCCTTAAAACACCCAGTGGATAGACGAACCCCCATCTAGCAATGCCTTCTTGCATCAACTCGTCGGCGCTCTTATTTAAATATTCCTCGTATATCTCCGCGGCTCTTTTCTTATCTATCTCTTTTATCAGATTAGAAGAAGCCCTTGTTATGCAATGAGGCCTTCCTATGGGATGCCAGCCGTGAGCTTTTCCTACATTAACGCGTATATCTCCCCCGATTAAAAGGCCTATGACGCAATCCGAATGAATGTTGTTATTAAAATACTGGTAAGTATTGCCAAAACCTACTCTGTTGGTTGCGTTGCCTCCTATAATCGGAAATCCCGTCCCACGGATTTCCTGCGCACCTCTTAATATGTCGGCGGAATTTCCGGTGACTCCGTCGGAGAACATCAGGAAAAGTTGGTTATCGGAGTTTCCCGGTTTGACTGCTTCCTGGGCTGATCTACTGCCGGCGAGACGCGGGTTTTTGCTGATGTCGTATCCTATGCCGCAGGAGGCTTCTATGGAATTAGATGCTATCAGGCAGACTGTCACGGAATCCCTGTGTACTCCGGAAGACGTAATGCTCGCTATACTGCTGCAGCCGACAACAGGGATGTTATCAATAGCCGATGATATGGCTTTTATTGTTTTATACTGGTCAAATATTGTTGATATAAATACTATGGCGGCTTTGGGTTGTAGCCTGCCTATTCTTAATAACGCGAGCCTGGCTGCCTCTTTTCCCGCCAAAACCGAATCAAGTCTTGTGCTTATACCTACGCCTATTTCCATAGCCATATCTTACTCAAATATTACACAATAACATATTCGGTGTCAATGGAGAACGTAAAAAGTTTTGCAATCTCCTTGCTTGATCTGTCATTGCGAGCTAGCGAAGCCTGCCTGCCGGCAAGGCAGGCAGGCTCAGGATATTTTTAGCTTAAAAGCTGTTTTTAATAATCGAATTTTTATGAGATTGCCTGCCTTGCCGGCAGGCAGGCTTCGCTCCGCTCCATTAGACAGAACGAGTGTTATTTTTCTTGACAATTCAAAAATAGTCATTAAACTTAAGATTACCCCAAAACCAGGCCCCATCGTCTAGCCTGGTCCAGGACAGGTGGTTCTCAGCCATCAGACACCGGTTCAAATCCGGTTGGGGCTACCATAAAATAAGACAGACGGAAAGGAGGAAACGATATGGAAGAATACAAATTCTTAAAGGTAGGATCGACGATATTCAAGATATTGGCTTGGGCGTCGGTTGTTTTGGGTGTAATATCGGCTCTGGTAATCTTCATAGGCGGTGGTACGCCGGACGCACCTCGAAGCACGGGTTTTATAGGCCTTTTGCTGGGTGCTATCTACTATTTCATATTTTTCATAGCCTCGGAATTAATAAAACTACTACTTGATATGCGTGAAAAATTGAACAAAAATCAATAAGCCACATAAGTGTAAAATTAACAAAAAGTTATTTTTTAAGTCACACAATTGTCAAATTACTGGTTGAAAACAATGAGAAAAATCAGGTAAAATCGATATTTGACAAATTTTTGAAAAGTGTATTAAAGTAAGCGTTTTCAGCAAAATACAGTAAAAGTACACTTTTTAAAAAAATTTAAAAAGCACCATTGACAATCGCTCTCAATTAATATATACTATATAGTGTAAGAAGGAAAATTAAATTTTTTCCTGATAATTTAAGCTCATTTAAAAAGTTTTTTAACAGATTTAAGCCTCTCCGATAATAGCAAACTATGGGTAACCATAGGACGCAAAGCCAGAGGACCCCGAAACTTCGGGGTAGCCGAGCTGCCGAAAAGTAGGATTATATAGATCATATATAAAAGGCAACTCGGCATTTTTTTTTGAAGGGGGCAAGGCCGATGCTTGACTGGCAAGGTAAAAAATGGATAAAAGTAATCGCGATTACTGTCACGGTTGCTTTTCTCGCATATGATATAGCCTGGGCCATGGATTTTTCACCTTTGTCTATATCTAATATACGTGATAGTAATAAAGAACTGTCCCAGTCTACCCCTGAAATCATTCCCGACTCTTCCGAGTCTATCGCAGTTAAAGATTCGGTGAAAGAAAATCTTCCCGAAGAAACCGAAATATCTTTCCGTAGTCAGCTTGTACCGCGAAAAAAATACGGAGAAGAATCAGGCTTTATGCGCATGGAGTCCGTCAAAGAGATGATAAAGAGGCAGATGGACGAGATGCAGAGACGCAGGCAGGTCGAAGAAGACCGCATAATGCAAAATGTTTCTGATTATTATATAAATCAGGGATTATACATGGATGCGGTGGAAAAAGCTACGGAGGCCCAGAAAATACAGGATCAGGTCATGAAAGCCAGGGGTGAGACCATGGGCGCGGCCGCCGCTGCCGGAGAATTTAAATATGTGCTGAATAAAGACGGCTCAAGAATAAATTACACGGACGGACTGCCTTCTTCCATCGAAAACGAAGTGATAGTTGATTCCATGGGCAACGTCAGCAGAAAAAATACATGGAACATGAGATATAATTCTAACAAGCTCCTCGAGTCGTACGATGCTCAGATAACAGACCTCATGGGGAACATAACCACGATACGTTGGTACGGAGCCAAATATAGCC
>CAZEGO010000214.1:0-2626 GCA_964511955.1 uncultured Planctomycetia bacterium
GGGGAGCCGTTCGGGGATGTTTACAGCCTTGAAGAAGGGGAGTTCATTCATAAGGACGATCTGATGATGGTTGGACCGGGAAGGGGATAGAGACCTTCCCTGTACCGCTTCCTTTAAGTACCAGGTTATAGTTATCGTTTGATGTACCTGACTGGATGGTCATGGGGCCGTATGAACTAATCTCGCTGGCTGTGATGTTTTCCATAATTAAATCATGAGCGATTTTGGTATCACCGGCTGTTCCTACATTTAAAGTGCCCGCTACATCGAGGGTCGCATCCGGAGCGTTTGTGCCTATGCCTACTTTTCCGTTTTTATCAATTCTTAGATATTCGCTCCCAGTATTTGAGTTATTAAAAGTAAACTCTGTGTAAGCCGTAAAATCCATATTACCGCCTGAACCCACTGAAATATTTTGACTATCACCTGTCCAATTAATAGAATTGCCTTTGGGTAGCTCTATATTTCCTAATACATGAAGTTTTTCTTCGGGGTTATCCGTTCCTATACCTATATTTCCGTCATCATAAATAGTGGATGTTCCGCTTATAGTATTGGCATCGGACCATTTGGGAATATAATTCTGCGTACCCGTGATGGCGCTCACGGCTGATGTGCCGTTGCCTTTTAAAATACCGGTTAAGGTGGTCGCCCCTGTACCGCCGTTGGCCACAGGAAGAGTGCCCGATACATGAGTGGTGAGTCCTATTTTACCCCATGAAGGAGCGACTCCGGCACCTCCCGATATCAAGGCATTTCCTGTAGCGACATCGGATAATTTCGATAAAGTGGCAGCCCCCGAGGCATAAAGGATATCTCCTGTTGCATAGCTCGCGTTGCCTGTACCGCCTTTATTAGCTGTCAATGTTCCGGCGACTTCGGCTGTCGCTAAATCCACGGCATCAGTGGTAGTGCCTGTACCCTTAAATATCGAAGAGGTAAGAGTGTCTGACACATAAGCGTCGAGCAATGCCGTACCATTCCACGTCCCCGCTGAGACCGTACCCGCCGAGGTCACGGTGAAAGCATCACTGCCAACCGAAAGGGCAGCACCGGGATTGTCGGTGCCTATACCGACATTACCCGATACATAAAGTTTATTCGCCGTAGATGACGTACCTATATCCCATCTGTCATTTGCCGCGTTCCATTGTATTTGACCCGTATATGTGGGGCTGGCTTTTGTGCCGCCGCTCATTACACCTATGGTGGCGTTCAAATCGGAAGGATTATCTGAATAGTTCATTGCGAGTGTATTGTTTTCGATAAAAAGTTCTTCATAAACCGGCTGGTAAACTGTGCCGGCCATCCAAATATCACCATCCATCTTGAGATTACCGTCACCGTCTATGCTCAGACCGGGATCGGCCGGGGATTCGCCGCCTTTGTAACCCCCGCCTACAGTCAGGGTACTGAAAGTTCCGTCGGAAGTATCCGAACCGATAGTACCTGAAATAGTCCCGTTTACATCAAGGTCACCGCTTATGTAGGTAGAGCCTACTACACTAAGATTATATGAACCGGGATCTACAGTCCCTATACCTACCTTGCCATCCGCATTGACAGATAAAGTAGGGGTCCATGTAGCGGAAATAGTAGTACCTAACTCTATACGATCATCACCGCTGGCGGCGTCTCCTACATTTATACGCAACTGTGATTTATTTTCGTCCGAATTATATCTGGCAAGCCATATAGGGTCAGAATTATCGCTGTTCCATGTAGCCCAGTCATCCCCACCGGAAAAGTAAAGATAATTCCCGTAACCGGCTGTCCCGCCGTCGTCATCGGTGATAAGACCTATGCGGGTATCTCCTCCTATCTGTAATTTATTGCTTGGCGCCGAAGTTCCTATACCAAGATTACCGTTCATTATTTCAATATCCTGGTCGCTCTGTATCTTTAATGCTTCGGTAGCGTTCGTGGCAAATCCAAGCGCATCCGCGCCGGAAGTATACATACCGGTATCAGCGTCACCAGAAAAAGTATATCCCGGATCCGTAGCGCCTGTATTGGCAGTAGCATATATTTCATTGACTGTATTAAGAGTGCCTCCTCCGAGGTCTATTCCCGAGCCACCTGTCACGCCTACCGTACCGACTAAATTTATCTCTCCGTTGGTCCCGGGAGCAAGCGTAATATCAGGATCTGTGCCGCCTCCCGTACTTATCGTAAGAGTACCCGTAGTAGCTTTAGATTGTATATCAGCGTATATGCTTCCGGCTGTCTGAGATAATCTTAATTGAGCGTTTGAAGCGTCTACTATTTCAAGTTTTTTAGCCGGGCTATCTGTGCCTATGCCTACATTATCGGCGGGCGATAAAACTATATCGCCTGATGTCGTAGTTTGTAGCGTCAAATCGGAAGACGCCCTTGCTATGGTAGTCACGTTATCCAACTGCGGCTCTATATTTATCGTCGGTGTTACTCCCTCTCCCGAAGGATTCGTAATATCTATATCGTCCCCTGCAGTAAGAGAAGCCACATAATTATTTGTGGTATCTGTCCCTAAAGCTATCGAGTCGGCGTTTACGGTCCATGCTCCTCCGGATACCGAAATATCACCTAAATCCGCGTTGGCTATTTGGGTCCCGTCGAGTTTATCGGATGTCGTGAGAGTATTTGA
>CAZEGO010000215.1:0-2604 GCA_964511955.1 uncultured Planctomycetia bacterium
AAAGGCCAGGTGTATGTAGAGCGCGTTGATACTGTTAATAGCGGTTCAGACGCGTTTGGTTCCAGTTATACTACTACGAGTTTTGTGGAATATGAATTCAGTTCTCTTTCAGTGGGAGAACATGGCGCCGTAAGGCCGGCGGAATTCGCGTTGATAGCGGCGGCAGGAGAATCCGCCAGTCATACCACCAGCATATTCGGGGACACTTCTACATCCCATACGGTAAATACATACGAAATGTTCAAAGGCCAGGTTTTGATAACTGCAGCCGAAACTACTACCATAGGGACGAATCTTTTCGGAGAAAATTATACTACCACATCATCGACTTCATATGATTATTATTATGAGCCTAACGGCCCGCACGGTGTATATGGCGAAATGAAATCATCGGAAGCCTCGTCCCTCACTGCAGGAGGGGACATATTCGGCGCCACCTACACCACCACTTCTGTGACTACTTACGAGATTATAAATAACAGGGCTCTTCCAAAAATCGTAACTTCCGATACCACGGGCGCGAATCTTTTCGGCGAATTTTATACTACTAATAACTTTACCGAATACACTTATTACGAGGGGCAGTCAGGGCCTAACGGAGTATTCGGTGAAATAAGTTCGACGCAGAGTACTTCTAATACGACAGGGATTGATATATGGGGTGCTTCCTATACGACCAGTTCCCGGACAACCTATGAAATTATAAATAATAGGGCATTACCGAAAGTAGTGACCGCAGACACCTCGGGAACTAACTTGTTCGGAGAATCTTATACGACACAGAATGTCACGACCTATATCTACTATGATGGACAGTCGGGACCTAACGGTGTATTCGGTGAGCTGAAATCAGCGGAAGGCTCTTCGGTCACGGAGGGAATGGATATATGGGGCGCCGGTTATACCACTACTTCGGTAACCGATTATGAGATAATAAACGGAAGGGCTTTTCCCGGTAAAGTCACGGCCTCGACCGAAGGAAGCAATCTTTTCGGGGAGGCTTACACCACCGAGTCGGTTACCAATTATAATTATTACGAAGGACAGTCCGGCCCCGACGGAATATTCGGGCAGTTGATATCAGCTGACGGCACCAGCAGTACGAGTAGTCAGGATTTATGGGGAGGCAGCTCCTATACTCTGGAATCACACACAACCTATGAAATAATAAACGGAAGAGCTTTCGTAAAAGAGGTAATTAACGTTACCACCGGTGTAAGTTTGTTCGGAGAGGAATACACGACCACGACCACGACTACATACAATAATGACAGTTCGTTACAAAGTATAACGGCAAACGGGATAACGGCGCAGGTATATGGCGCGGTAAAAGCAGCCGAGTCTTTAACTGTTACCTCGGGTTCGGATATATGGGGGACTACCTATACCACTACTTCGACTACCACGTTTGAGATTATAAACAACAGAACTTTTACAAAGGAAGTGACAGCCGAAACATACGGTCAGAATCTGTTCGGTGAGACATACACCACAGTTTCCACTACCACTTATGAATACGATCACAATGTACAAACAGTAAACTCGAATGGTATGGTGAGGCAGGTGTACGGAGTTCTGCTAAGCGCCCGGGGAAATTCCACGACTATAGGAACCGATATCTGGGGAGCTTCTTACACTACTACATCAAACACGGAATATATAATAGTGAACAACAGGGCATTGATGAAACAGGTTACTTCCAATACGGAAGGCCACAATCTGTTCGGCGAAAGTTACGTTACTCAGAGCACGACTACATACGAATATTATGAAAAAAACGAAGAAGACGACAACAGAGTGCATTCCGGAATATATGGGGAGCTCAAATCAGCCAAGGGTACTTCTGTCACTACGGGAACCGATGTATGGGGAGCGGGCTATGTCACCAATTCCACTATGACATATCAGATTATAAACAACAGAGCCTTTTTGAAACAGACCATAGCCGATACGACAGGTTCGAATCTTTTCGGAGAATCATACCATACTCACGCGGTTACCAATTATGAATACAGCGACGAACTGGAGTCGGTTACCGCGAACGGAATTACCCGAGAGGTATACGGCCGTTTAATCGGAGCCAGCGGTTCCTCCACCACTACGGGCGATGACATATGGGGAGCCACATACGTAACCAATTCTAGCATGTCTTATGAGATTATAAATAACAGAGCTATGCTGAGTAGCGTGAGCGCTACCACTACCGGTGAAAATCTTTTCGGGGAAAACTATGTTACCGAATCTGTTACTAATTACAGTTATAGCAATGAAGTCGAGAGCTGGAGCGCCAATGGCATGACAATGCCCATATACGGCCGTTTAATCGGAGCCAGCGGCTCCTCCACTACTACGGGCGATGACATATGGGGAGCCACATACGTAACCAATTCCAGCATGTCGTACGAAATTATAAATAACAGAGCGATATTAAGTTCTACAACAGCCCATACCGAAGGTGAGAATTTATTCGGCGAAAGTTACGTTACTAATTCGGTCACTACTTATAATTACGGCACCGGAAGTTGGGATAAGGGAACCCTTTACGGAGTCTTAACCGGCGCCACCACCACTTCCGTAACCACAGGAGAGGACATCTGGGGAGCC
>CAZEGO010000216.1:0-2561 GCA_964511955.1 uncultured Planctomycetia bacterium
GATTTCAACACAACTCCTTTTATCCTTTTATGTCACTATAGCAGATTTTCTGGGGAGCTTTCTTCCAATCACCAAAATGATTTCTAAAACTTGTATAAGAATATTTCCCATGCTTTTCGTATTCTTTCCTTGACAAAGTGGTCTTTTGGAGTAATTTGGCGACAGCGATTAAATCATCCAATAATTGCTTATCCGAGACTTTCAAATTTGGCAACTTGATATTAAATTTCATAATATTAACCAAATAGCCCTTTCATCCCACCCAATATCGCATCAAACGGCACGGCATCGACCTGTTTATGAATAGAATAACGCCGCTTGCCCGGATAAATAACGATGATACGTTCAAGTTTTAAATCCTCTAAAGCGTTTTTCATGGATGGTGTCATTGTTGGCGCATCGGCTCTTTTGATTTCAACGCCATACATATACCCACCATGGTTAAAAACCAAATCTATCTCCGCTCCCTGATGCGTCGCCCAGAAATAAGGATGATCGATTTCAAGTATACGAATTAACTGCTCAATCACAAACACTTCCCACGACGACCCGCACTTTTGATGGCGTAAGATTTCGGCTTCAGTCTTTAACTCTAGGAATGAATTTAAAATCCCTGTGTCACGGATATACACTTTTGGCGACTTCACCTGGCGTTTTTTGATATTTACATACCACGGGTGAAGTTGACGGACCATAAATATGCCCGTAAAAATATCGAGATATTTTCTTACCGTCGGTTCGGTTATTCCCAATGATTTCGCAATCGGTGAGGCGTTCCATATCTGTCCATGGCTATTCGCCAGCATTGCCCAAAAACGGTGTAAGGTCACAGATGGGAGCTCTATTCCCTGTTCTCTGAGATCACGCTCCAAAAAGGTCTTGATAAAACTTTTCCGCCAGGTAAAACTCTCCAAATCATTTTTAGCTAAAAATGATAATGGGAAGCCGCCTCTTAACCAAAGGCGTGAAACTTTCTTTTCACCAACTTCGGTAAGATCGAATCCTCCCATTTCAATCAATTCCAAACGTCCGGCAAGGGATTCTGAGGATTGTCTTAAAAGGTCTGGGGATGCACTGCCAAGAATAAGAAATTTTGCAGGCAAGGGTTTGCGGTCTAAAAGGACACGCAATACCGGAAAAAGATCGGGGCGTTGCTGAACCTCATCAATAACAACTATTCCTTTTAAAGGTTCAAGAACACTTTTTGGATCAGCAAGCGCAACAACACTACTTTGATCCTCAAGGTCAAAATAATTGGGAGAATGAATATCCACCAGTTCCCGGGCTAAAGTCGTCTTCCCAGACTGACGAGCCCCTAAAAGGGCTACCGCCCGACTTCTATCCAACGCTTTTTTTATATAGGTAATATATCCGCTTCGTTTTATCATGTTTTAAGTATACCATGAAAATAAAAATTGTCAATTTATTATTTCATGGTATAAAATCCATGGAAAAACCCTGCTCCGACGATACTCGAAACAGGGCTTTAGATGCTTTTCTATTTCGAATTGGTGTCCCGTTTGGAGTACCAGAAGAGATATGAGCTAGACTTAACTGTTCTTAATTTCAGCGCTTTTAACTTAATAGTATGCGGGTTTTCTTAATTATTCTTAATAGTTCTTAATCTATATTTTGTTTATAGTGCTCTCTTATTATATTAACAAGCTATCAGGTACCTGTTCGAGAAGACTTAGGAGGAAGGTTTTCTTCTACAATAGACTTAATTTCGGATGTATCCCCTTTTGAACCGGATATAGGAAGCCTTAAACAGTATACTTCCTGACAAATTATTGAGCTTATTAGTATAAATATTAAACTTATTATTAGAATCTTTCTCATCCTGAATCCCTTTATAAGTCCGTAGGTCTGGTTATTTTATTTATGCCTATAAAAGTTTGATTTGAAGCAAATTTTCCTTCTGATACACCCAGGTCAGCTCTTTCCAGTTCAAAGACCACATGAGGATTGCAATGAACCTTATTTTTATACACACCGACAAAATCCCTGTTCTTTATCCTTAATCCCGCGCGCGTGAAAGTATCCTCCCACTCAGACTCGGTCTGATAATTAAGCTCCATAGGGATCTGCGTCACGCCTACCACTACATGATTAGCGTGCCAGTCAAATATGGATATAACGCTTTTACGCTCTCTCGCGGTCAGTTTCCTGAATTTATCTATCAAATCCTGTTCATTATTCATAGGAGGTATTGTTTCTAAAACAACGTCTTCCAGTATAACAATACTGCCTCCGGGCTTAACTATCCTTCGGGCTTCACTTAAAAGTTTATCTGTCATCTCGGGAGTATCGTGGTGAAAAACAGCACTGAATAAAACTCTGTCTACGCTGTTATCAGGCAAAGGGATCTTTCCGTTTTCTTCCTGAAGGACAAAATCCACGTTTTCATGAGCCTGATAGTTTTCATCCCTGTAATCTACGACATCAGTACCTATAACCCTCGTATCTTTTATGTTTTCCGTTATAATAATACCCAGCTTATCATCCCCGCATCCTATATCTCCTATAATATCCCCTTCATTTATATATTTCTCTATAAGGTG
>CAZEGO010000217.1:0-2534 GCA_964511955.1 uncultured Planctomycetia bacterium
CTTCTTTAACCTTAACCCCTTAAAGAGGGGTATAGGATGTCTCTTCCCATTCCCGTCGCATGTCGCTAAAGTCCTTGACAACCGATTAGTCCCATGGTAAACTTATATTACAAATAAGCACAATGTCCGTGCTTATAGGATGAACACAAAGAGGCGTTCTGCGAAGAACGTCTTTTTTTATTTCGGGCAAAGAAGCATATATTATTTAAGGATAACGAAGTCCTTTTTGGTAGAGCGATTCTACTGGAAAGGGCTTTTTTTGTTTTCAGTCCGGAAGGACCAAAAACAATCTCGCCACAGGCGGATCTGAGTAAAGGAAGGTGACTTATGGAATTCAACAAAGTTTACAACAGAATATCCCCGAGATTAAGAAGGATAGCTTTTATCCACAGGAATCGCTGTTCCGGAATAGACGAAAAGGATCTTTATCAGGAAATGTCAGTTTATCTCTGGAGGAACTTTAAAGACAGGGATGAGAGCGAGGTAAACGACTATTATATGGTGAAAGGTTGTGAGTTTCACATCATGAACTATATAAGGACGCATAAAGACAAGGTAAGATTGTGCAGGCTAGAAACTCCGATAAACGAAAACGGAAGCGAGCTCAAGGATATGATAGCCGGGCCTGCCGAGGATACGGCCAGAGTGGTGGACAGGAAACTCACCATAGATACCATAATGAATAACGGTTTTACCCGTAGGGAGAAAGATGTCCTGTCTTTGCTGTTAAAGGGTTATACCGTCAGGGAGGCCGGTGAGCGATTAGGGGTTTCCCATGTCATGATAGTCAAGGCCAGGAAATCACTTATCGAAAAATGGATAAAAAAAGAAAAAAGGTTACCAGGTGATTGACCGATTTACTTGTTAGATTATACAATCGAATACAATAACACGTCGCAGTGTTTAAAGAAATATGGGCAGAGGCGTCCAATTTTATGTCAGGGTGGCATATGATTGGACGCTTTTTTATTTTTCTGCTTTGCAGAAAAAAATAACCGTCGTAGCGGATGTATGAGGAAAGGAGGAAAAGATGAGGCACATCAAGAGAGTTTTAATAGCGATAGTCCTTATGAGTATGCCCGTAAATGGTTTCGCTGAGTCGACAGAGAGCGAAGGAGTATTTGATTATTTGAATATCGAGGCGTCAGGGAGTTTTGACGTGTACTCACAGTATATATGGAGGGGCTTTGCGCTTGATACGGATCCGGTGTTTCAACCCGGCTTTAATTTGTCCGGATACGGATTTACCTTTAGTTTCTGGGGGAGCTGGGATTTTGACAATAATGACGCATTGGACGGGGATGAAATCGATTATATCATAGACTATACTAAGGAGTTCGATACTCTCAGTGTTTCAGCAGGGCACACCTATTATGAGTTTCCGGGAACCGATACATTTTCCAGGGAATTCTATGCCGGAGTGTCTTTGATATATATTCCTTTATCGCCGAGCCTTACCTATTATTATGATTACGGTGAAGAGGCGCAGGGCGGAGGAGACGGACAGTATATCGCGCTCGAAGGTTCTCATAGTTTAGATTTGCACAAAGAGACGGGTATGACCCTTGATTTAAGCGGTAAAGTCGCTTACAACGACGAACTTTTTATCGAAGGAGAAGGTGGGGATGCTATGATATGTGCAGGCTTGACTATACCTTTAACAGAAACTTTGAGTTTTGCGCCCGGCGTTAACTATTCCGTGCCTTTAGGGGATTTGGACGATTCGAGCGATGGAAATCAAAGAGACAGGTTTTATTACGGGTTTAGTCTTGGGTATTCGTTTTAAGGAAAGGAGGGGGATATGGATAATCTTTTTGAAATAACGACGGGTCTTGATACAATGTGGGTCCTGTTGGCAGCCTTTTTAGTGTTTTTTATGCAGGCGGGCTTCGGTATGGTGGAAGCCGGATTTATAAGAGCCAAAAACGTATGTAATATCCTGACCAAGAATTTTCTGGATTTCTGCATGGCGTCTTTGGGGTTTTTTATTTTTGGCTATGCGATAATGTTCGGTTCCGGCAATGACTTTATCGGATTTCAAGGATGGTTTCTGCAGGGGGCCGAAAGCGGGGCGCCTATACCTTTATATGCTTTTTGGCTGTTCCAGGCGGCTTTTTGCGGAGCCGCAGCTACGATAGTCGCAGGCGGCATGGCAGAGAGAATGAAATTCAGGTCTTACCTTATATATTCTTTTTTGATATCCGCTTTCATCTATCCTGTAGTTGGGCACTGGGTCTGGGGTGGAGGATGGTTATCGGGCCTTAACTTCGCGGACTTCGCGGGCTCTACAGTGGTACATCTTGTAGGGGGCGTAGCCGCTTTGGTAGGTACTATAATGCTTGGCCCGCGTAGAGGTAAATATAATCCTGACGGTTCGGCTAATCTCATAGCCGGCCATTCCATACCGCTGGCTTCTCTCGGTGTTTTTATCCTGTGGTTCGGCTGGTTCGGTTTTAACCCGGGATCGACGTTGTCTGTAGGAAACGGAGAGCTAATAGCCAGAGTCGCCATAAATACTAATTTAGCGGCAGCCA
>CAZEGO010000218.1:0-2525 GCA_964511955.1 uncultured Planctomycetia bacterium
GAATTCCAGATATTCGCCGGCTTCCTTCTCCGTGGAAGCTTCGGCGTATATCCTTAATATCGGTTCGGTGCCGGACAATCTCAATATAAGCCAACTGTCGTCGTCCATAATGAATTTAAACCCGTCGTAGGTTTTGGTTTCCGCCACGGGTTTATCGAGCACCTTTTTGGGTGGGTTCGACTTCAGCGCTTCCATAAGTTTTTTCTTTTTCTCATCGGGGTAGTCAAGATCTATTCTCTTGTACCTGAACTCGCCGTACTCGTCACCGACCTCTTTCAGTATTTGAAGGATGCCCTTTTTTCTATGAGCCATCATCTCTATCAAGAGTATGCCTAATAATATCCCGTCTCTCTCGGGCATGTAATCCTTTACTCCTATCCCACCCGATTCTTCTCCTCCGATAAGTACGTCCTCCTCGAGCATTAATTTGCATATGTACTTGAACCCGACCGGCGTTTCATGAAGCTTTATACTCTTTTTTTTGGCTATCCTGTCTATCAGAGTCGTGTTCGAGATGGTCTTGACTATGCTCCCCGTCCGTTTTCTGTCCTCGGTAAAGTGCAGGAGAAGGAGTGCCATTATCTTCCCCGGACTTATGTATTCACCGTCGGGCGTCACCGCGCATATCCTGTCTGCGTCTCCGTCGTTCACTATGGCAATATCGTAAGTCCCTTTTTGGGACTCCTTAAACACGTCCTCCAGGTTAATGGGTATGGGTTCGGGGTTGACACCGCCGAAAAGCGGGTCCCTGCTTTCTCTCATCTCCACTACCTCGACCCCCGTATCTCTTAATATCTGTTTCATGTAGCCGGAGCCGACCCCGTGCATGCAGTCCATGAGGACCTTTAACTTGCATTTTTTAAGCAGGTCAAGATCTATGTAGGCTTTTATAAAATCAAGATAGCCTTTGGTGATGTCCGCCATTTCGATGACACCGGTTTTCAGGCCTTCTTCGATGGTAATAGAGCTGACTTCATTTTTTCCCAAATTGGTTTCTACGGATTTCGTTATGTCTTTATCCGCCGAACCCCCGTGAGGCGCCTTTATTTTAATGCCGTTGTATCGCGGCGGATTGTGACTGGCCGTTATGATTATGCCGCCTGCCAGCTTATGGTGTCTGACATAAAGGCTTACCAGCGGCGTAGGCACCGCCTTGTCGGAAAGGAGTATCTTTATACCGTTGGCGGCCATGATCTCGGCCACCAGGGACGCGTATTTTTCGGACAGAAACCTCCAGTCATAACCTATGACGAAAGCAACATTATCTCCCTTGTAATGATCCGCTATTGCCTGCGATACTTTTCTTACGTTATCAAAAGTAAAATCCTCCGATATGACGGCCCTCCATCCGTCCGTGCCGAATTTAATTGACATGACGTCACTTCCTTTCTCTTTCTAACTAACGCGCAGTTTTCTCACCGCCTGTTTACGGTCTTTGCTGGTAAAAAAGTACGAGCCCGCGACCAGTATATTCCCGCCCGCGTCGATAACCTTGGGCGCGTTTTCGTCGTTTATTCCGCCGTCCACCTCTATGTCTCCGTTGTAAAAGCTTCTGGCTTCTTTGATTTTCGGGAGCACCGAGTCTATAAATTTCTGTCCCCCGAAACCGGGATGCACCGACATAATCAGTATCATATCGACTTCGTTGAGGATGTTCTTCACGCAAAAAGGCGTATCCGGATTCAATGATAACCCGGCCTTCTTCCCGAAAGATTTAATCTTTTTCAACGTTTCGACAAGATCGGTTTCATCAATTTCATCCAAGCTTCTGGACATGCCTTTAGTAAATCCGCGCCCCGCGCCTCTTGTCCCTGGTCGCTTATTGCCTGCTTCCGCGTGAACGGTGATTATATCGCTGCCGGCTTCGGCAAAATCCTTAACGTATCCGGCCGGCTCCTCTATCATAAGATGTACATCCAGGCATAATTTTGTGCATTTCCTCAGGTGCCCGACTACTACCGGCCCTATCGTAATATTCGGCACAAAACAGCCGTCCATCACATCAACGTGCACCATGTCCGCGCCGGATTCTTCTATCTTCTTTATCTCTTCGCCGAGCCTGGAAAAATCCGCAGACAGTATGCTTGGGGCTACTCGGATATTTTTATTCATCTCTCACCTCGATTATAAATCAACCAGTTTTTCAACGTCCTTTTTTTCTCTATCTTTTAACGGCCCCACTACGACCACGTTAAGGCCTTTAGAGTTAAAAATATCCCGCGCCACGCGCTTCAGATCATGCGCGGAAACAGAATCCACGTTTTTTATTATTTCCTTTAAATCGGGAAGATTACCGACGGAAACGACCTTCTCTCCGAGCCATAGCATATGCTCCAGCGTATCCTCGAGTGCAAGCAGAAGCTGGATTTTGAGAAATTCTTTCGCTCTTTTCAGCTCTCCGGCGGGCACGGCTTTCGATTTAACGGCTTTTAATTCCTTAAGTACCAGGGAAACCGCTCTGGCAGCCTTATCCCGCTCCGTGCCGGCGTTTACCACAAAAGCCCCTGTTTCGGCATAGCGCCTTA
>CAZEGO010000219.1:0-2518 GCA_964511955.1 uncultured Planctomycetia bacterium
CCGACATGTAATCCTCCCATAGCTATTATGTAATCATCAGCGTATATCTCACCGTTGGTCTGGATATTGTAAGCGCCGTAATCGGTCGAGCCCTGTCGCAGCTCTCCGTCCACGCGTAGCGCTCCCGGGCTATAAACACCGCTGGGGAATGAACTGCTTTGATTGAGCCTGAGCCAGCTGTCACCGTCATAACCGGTAAGAGCCACCCTGTTATCAAGAGAAATACCTGAAGTGGTAGATGTGGTATTTATATCCAATAAATTACCCGGAGAAGTCGAACCTATCCCGACACTCCCGTCCATATGTATAGCATTTGCGTCATAAATCCTCAATTCTCCTGAATCTTTCTCTTCAATATAAGCATTTCCGCCGGACCAGCTAATCCCTTCATCGGGATCGGAAAAAATAATCTCATCAACGCCTATTATCTTTGTATTTGCCATCTGTATAGCATTTCTTGCCTGTGTTCCTGAGAAAATAATATTACCTGCAGAGAGCCTCAGATCGCCATTAGTATGAATTTCACCCGCAACATCCAGATCATACGCCGGATCTGTCGTCCCGATGCCGACGTTGCCTGCTTCTGCCAATATTACATCCCCATCAGGTTGAATAGAAATATCTGCTCCACCGGTTCCCAATCTACTAATCTGAAAATTACCATCTGAGGCTAATTGTTTAATTGAAGTATACTCTGAAGCCGTTGAATCCGTTAATCTTAATTCTACTTCTCCTGTTTGAGTAATATCTAATTCTGCCCCTGGGTCCGTCGTCCCGATGCCGACGTCACCACTGGAGATGTAGTGCGGGCCGGAACCGGTTACCTGCAGGTTTCCGGCTATTGTAAGTGTATCGTCTGTTTTTAACGCGTTAGCTGAGTCTCGATAAAGATTTGTATCATCCGCGAAGGTTACGGTGCCGGCCGCTGGTATCTCGAGATTCTGCATGCTGAACGAATATCCGTCGGCTATCTGCAGATCATCCTCTACATAGACTTTTCCCGTGCCGCTTCCCTTGAGTACCAGGTTATAGTTATCATTAGATCCGCCTGACTGTATCTCAAGTGGCCCGTAGGATTTTATGGCGCTCGAGTCGATATTGGTCATGACTAAATCATGCGCCACACCTGTATCGCCTGCTGTTCCGACCTGAAGAGTACCTGCTTCTATATCAAGTTTTGCTTCGGGGGTAGATGTCCCTATGCCGACTTTCTGGGAAGTATCTATAGCTATAGCTGTAGTATCATTGGTTCTTAACCAAAGCGGATCGCTGGATATGGTTTCTACTCTGAACGTATCTCCTGAGGAATCCAATCTGCCAGTCGAACCACTACCCTGAACCTGCAGCCTTGCCGCGCCGCCGGAATTATATACATGAAGCAATTGACCCGGATCTGTCGTGCCTATACCTACATTACCGTCTCTTGTAAACGTAGCTACTGTGTCTCCCAGATCGAACGGCCCGGAATCAGCTGCGTTGTCGTTTATTATATGCAGGCTGCCTCTGTCATAATCAGTAGTCTGCTCATAAGCTATGCCGACCTTCTGTCTGTCCTTGTCACCGAGAGACATTCCTATCCATTGGCCTGTTGTGCTGTCTATGCTCAAGGCTAAAGGAATAGTATTTGCGCTCGCGCCCACATTTAGAAGAGCTATTGGCGCAGTCGTTCCTATTCCGACATTGCCATTGTCTTTTATGAACATATTAGTGCCGGTTCCGCCTGTAGCAAATGCCATACCGCCGTTGGTCGTGTCTCGCTCTATTTTATTATAGTCAGGGGTCGCGCCTAATAACTGTATGGCGTAACCGGAGGTAACAGCCAGGTCTCCATTATAAACTTCTAATTTATATCCAGGATTGCTAGTCCCTATCCCTACATTACCGCTTTCAAAATAAACAGGATTACCTCTGATTCTTAATTTTTCATATGAGCCTGTATCCCTATCGTAAGCAAATATATCTCCTTGATCTCCTGTGAAATACATTTCGATCCCGTTCCCGGATGTAGGAGCAGTGCTTATGCCGGTTATCCTTAAATGCCCATCAACGCTCAATGGTGACTCAGGATTAGTTGTTCCTATGCCGACGTTGCCCGCTATATTCAATCCGCCGCCCGACGTAAAGTCTGTATCGGCATTGCCTATATTCAGTATCAATTGATTATTCATATCCAGGGAATTTGCTTGCGCTGTTGGGTCCAGCGAAGTTATCTGAAGGGCTCCGTCTATCTGCGCCGCGCCGTTTACGTGGAGTTTTGCTTCCGGGACATTCGTTCCTATGCCTACGTTACCATTCGTCAAGACTCTTATTCTTTCTTCGCCGGCCGTGCTGTCGGTAATAGCGAGATTCCCGGCTGTATTTTCTATATTCCAGAGTCTGGCTACACCTGTTGTCTCTAAAGCTATTTTTGAATTATCATTTCTCGTCACCTGTACATAGCCGTCCTGTATGTGCAGTTTAGCGCTTGGATCTCCCGTACCTATACCTACCATGCCTCCGTCTTCCACGAAAAGCCCTG
>CAZEGO010000220.1:0-2507 GCA_964511955.1 uncultured Planctomycetia bacterium
AAAACCGCCTGTATCATCTGCGGGGTATAATGCGTAGGAGTGACAAAATTTATGTTATGACATCCCGCTTTTTGAAGCTTAAGCATTATATCCGATAATATCTCGATAGTAACTTCTCTGCCTTCGCCCAGTTGACTTATAGGAAAGTTCTGACAATACGCGCAACGTAAGCTGCAATGAGTAAAAAATATGGTACCCGAACCCTTGTATCCGGAAATCGGAGGCTCTTCCCCGAAATGAGCGTGAGAACTGGACACCATGGGGTTCAATCCGGCTTTGCAAAATCCTGTTTCTCCTTTAAGTCGGTTCGCCCGGCAATTTCGGGGACAAAGAGTACATAATTGGAGTAACTTATGGAGTTTGTTCATAAGATTTCAGTACTTAGCTCTTGGCAAAAACCTCAAAAAACTTTTTCTAAGGGCTAAGAGCTAATATTTCCTTGCATATAAAACTACATTATGTTATCATTTTACTTTCAGATTAACAAAAAAACAAGGAGTTATCTTATGGCGAGAGTATGTGAAATTTGCGGGAAAAAACCTGTAGCAGGAAGATCCATATCCAGAAGAGGTCTGGCTAAGAAAAAAGGCGGAGTGGGTAAGAAAATAACGGGTATAAAGAAACGTAAATTCATGCCTAATCTACAGACCGTACGAGCAAAGATCCAAGGAAAAGTCAAAAAAATAAAGGCTTGCAGCTCCTGCATAAAAGCGGGCAAGATTCAAAAAGCTTAATTATTGTCATTGCGAAGCCTACCTTGCCGCCTGCCTGCCGGTAGGCAGGGTAGGCTGGCTTTGTCGCTTTCAGCCCCCCGCAACGACATATCACTACTCTTAATATCTTCTATTTTTAACTGAATATTGGTAACACCCTGCCAAACATTGAACGATACGCTATAACTAAGATCTATCCTGGATGAGTTTTTCAAAGCGTAAAGTACGTCCTCGTTCCTGGCGAGCCCGAAACCTATGGCCTCAAACGTCTTCAGCCCATCCGACACCCATAACTTTACGTGATCATTTTTGATTATGCGAAAAGGCCGCGCGAGTTCCAGGTTTCTGGAACAGAATAAAGGCCGCGGATTACCCTCGCCGAACGGCTCCAGCCTCATTATATCCTCAACCGTTTTATAATCCAGAAAACTCAACGGTATTTCCATGTCTAAGCTCAGGCGAGGTATCAAGTCCTCGGCCGAAAGCATATGTCCGGCTATCTCATTTATAGTCTTCTTGAAAGTATCCAGGTTTTTTTCGAGTATGGTTATACCGCAGGCATATTTATGTCCCCCGAATTGCTTTAAAAAATCTTCGCAGTCCGCGAGCGCAGCAAAAAGATGAAAGCTCTCTATCGACCTTCCCGAACCCTTTCCTATGCCGTCTTTTAAAGATATGAGTATGGTGGGTCTGTAAAACTTATCGGAAATCCTGGAGGCCACTATGCCTATAACGCCGGTATGCCAATCCTCGCCGTTTAAGACTATTACTTTATGCTCCTTGAAATTTATGTCTTTTTCTATCTTCGACAACGCCTGTTTGAGAGTGGCGCTTTCTATTTTTTGCCTTTCCCTGTTGGCCCGGTTTAATTTTTTGGCAAGACCCTCTGTCCTCAGAACATCGCCGGTCAACAAAAGCTCCACGGCATCCCCGGCCGAACCCATCCTGCCGGCAGCATTTATTCTCGGCCCCAGAATAAATCCTATCTCAAAAGAACCCATCTTTTTTTTCTTTAAACTGCTTTCTTTTATGAGGGCTTTTATGCCTTTGTTTGAACCCCCGTCACCGAGCATCTTAAGACCTTCTTTTACCAGGATCCTGTTCTCTCCGGTCAACGGAGCTACGTCTGAAATAGTACCCAGGGCCACGAGGTCCAGGTGTTTCCAGGCTTCACGACTGTCGTACTCGGAACAAAGAGCCTCGCACAGTTTAAAAGCAACACTTACGCCGGAAAGGTTCTTGTCCGGATAAATACAAATTTCCTGATGAGGGTTCACTATGGCATATGCGGGCGGTAATTTTTTGGGGGCCTCATGATGATCGGTTATTATGACGTCTATGCCATGAGAGTTAAGGGCTTTGACCTCATCCACGCTGTTTATTCCGCAATCGACCGTAATAACCAAATCCACGTCTTTTTTTATAGCCTCTTCTACGCCTCCGTCACTTAATCCATAACCTTCCGTTAGTCTGTCAGGTATATAATAAGAGGGTTTGAGACCAAAAGAACGCAGAATGAACATAAGAAGGGTTACTGAAGTAACCCCATCCACATCATAATCTCCGTGTATCAGTACTTTCTGTTTTTCTTTTATGGATCTTTTCAGTCTTGATACGGACTCATGCATCCCTTCCATCAGAAAGGGATTGCAAAGATCCCCTGCAGTGCCTGATAAAAAAGCCCTGGCTTCATCGATACCCCGTATACCTCTGTTTACCAATAAACGCGATACTATCGGGGACATGCCCAGCTCTCTCGATAAGTATTCGCAGAACTCCGTATCTATGGCCTTA